>JBGTLX010000275.1:0-3679 GCA_041743855.1 Rhizobiaceae bacterium
GCTTCGGCCATTCCGGCTGACGAAATCGCGAGGCTGACCGACGACATCGTGTCGGCGCTGAAGACGGTCTATGATCCGGAAATTCCGGCCGATATCTACGAACTCGGACTGATCTACAAAATCGACATCGAGGACGACCGCTCGGTCAAGATCGAGATGACGCTGACCGCGCCCGGCTGCCCGGTCGCCGGCGAAATGCCGGGCTGGGTGCAGAACGCCGTCGGCGCGGTGGAAGGTGTTTCCGATGTGGAGGTCAACATGACGTTCGACCCGCCCTGGTCGCCCGACCGCATGTCGGAAGAGGCGCAGGTCGCCGTGGGGATGTATTGAGAGAAGCCGCGGACGCGTCATGCGCGCCCGCCTTGTCCTCCCGCTGAAAACTCAGTCGATGATGTGCACGACCTTGCGGGTGCCAGGCTCGATCAACGCGGTGCGCCCGTCGATGACGACATATTCATACTGGGTCGGCAGCGTGTTTTCGGCGAGCGCGCCCGGCTTGAGAATGTCCGGCACGATGGCGCCGACCACCAGTTCAAAGTTGGACGGGCGCTCGACGACGATCGGATTGGCCGTCACATATTCGCGGACCACGGTCTCCTGTTCGGGCGTGATCACGACTGTCTGGGCCGTTGCAAAAGCGGTGCCAGCGAGCAAAATGCTTGCAGCAATTGTGTTTCGTAAAGTCATTTGAATCTCCATAAGTTGGACGCTGCAATAACCGGCATCGGTCAGAACTGTTCCGCAAAAGTGAAGAATGTTACGGTCGATCACGCGCTTGCATGGATGGGAATCTTCACCACATTAGGATAGGAAACAAATATCCGCGGGCCTTGAACCCGAGTGGAATTGGAGAAAAGAATGAGCCGCTTCGCTGTCATCACCATGACCGACAAAGCCGCGACGCGCGTGAGCGAGATCATGGCTACCCGCGAAAATGCCAAGGGCGTGCGCCTCGGCATCAAGAAGGGCGGCTGCGCCGGCATGGAATATACGGTCGATCTGGTGACCGAGCCGAACCCCAAGGACGACCACATCGAGCGCGACGGCGCACATGTCTATGTCGCGCCGGAGGCGGCGCTGTTCCTGTTCGGCACGCAGATGGATTACGAACAGACGACGTTGCGCACCGGCTTCACCTTCAGCAATCCGAACCAGAGTTCGGCCTGCGGGTGTGGCGAATCGGTCGAACTGAAACCCGCCGATCTCAAGGCGCTGGCCGAGGCGCGGGCAGGCGCTGCCTGATCTTCCTTCTCCCCGTTTACGGGGAGAAGGTGGCCCGAAGGGCCGGATGAGGGCGGAGCCAAACTCGATAGTTTTGCGCCGCCCCTCATCTGCCTGCCGGCATCTTCTCCCCGTAAACGGGGAGAAAAAACCCTTTGGGACCTCACTCCACCCACATTCCTGTCCGCTTGTGCCAGTCGGCGATCGACTCCTTAGGATAGAGATCGAATTTCCTGTCGCCCTTGGCGATGTCCGGCTCGATCCATGACGCCTTGTATTTCAGCATGATGTGGACGCGTTCGCGCGGTTTCGGCAATTCGCTGTCGATTGCCGAGGCGAAAGGGTGCACAAGTTCCGGCCAGCCAGGATCGTAGAGCCAGAGCGCTGACCCGCACCTCCGACAAAAACGCCGCTCGCCGGACGAGGTCTCTCCATGCGGATGCTCGTCGTCGTGGATTTCGGCGCGATAGAGGCCGAGATGCCTCTTGCCTGAGATTTTCAGCGTGTCGGCGTTCGCGCCGAGATTGATGGCGAATCCCCCGCCGCCCTGCTGCTTGCGGCAGATCGAGCAGTAGCAGAGCATGAAGGGTGCGGGCGTGTGGCTCTCGACCTCGAAGCTCACCGCGCCGCATCGGCATGACCCCTTGAGAAAGACCGGCATTCGGATACTCCTTCGATTTGATCCGAAGATATGGTGTCGGCCGTTGTTGCGGCAAATGACAGAAGCCGAGACTGGTGACATAATCGACCAATGGAGAGCGAAGCCCTATCCGACCTGTTTTCCGAACTTGGACCGGTGTCGATCCGGCGCATGTTCGGCGGCAAGGGCATCTATTTCGAAGGCGTCATCATTGCAGTCGAGCTTCGCGGCGAGCTGATGCTGAAAGGCGACAAGGTTGTCGCGCCGGACTATGAGGCAGCCGGGAGCAAGCGGTGGACCTACGTCCATTCGCGCCATGGCAAGACGGTGGCAATGCCCTACTGGTCGCTGCCCGACGGCGCGGCCGACAGCGCCGACGAGATGACGCCATGGGCGCGCAAAGCCTACGAGGCCGGGTTGCGGGCCGGAAAGTAGTGCGTCCTTCGAGGCTCGCTGCGCTCGCACCTCAGGATGAGGGCCGTCGCGTCAAAGCGCCTCGTTGAGGCGTCCAGTCTGGCGGTTGCAGTCTGGCGCTGCGGCCCTCATCCTGAGGTGCGAGCCCGCACGAGGGTCGGAGTTGATCTCGCCGTTGGATAGGCGAGCCTCGAAGGACGCACTATGTCTTACAGCGCCAGCGCGATTCTTGCCGCCAGCCGCGCATTATTCTCCACCAGCGCGATGTTGGTCTTCAAGCTGCGTCCATCGGTCAGTTCCATGATTTTCGCAAGCAGGCACGGCGTCACCGCCTTGCCGGATATTTTTTGCTCGTCGGCTGCTTTTTGCGCCGTTTCGATGAAGCCGGCCACCTCGGCGGCCGAAATTTCGTCTTCTTCCGGCACGGGATTGGCGACCAACATGCCGCCCGCGAGACCGAGCGCGCGGCGCGCGTTGAAGAACGCCGCGATGTCCTCCGGCCGGTCCAGCCGCAGCGGCGCGGCGAAGGGCGACGCGCGCGACCAGAAGGCGGGCATCACATCCGTGCCGTAGCCAATGACCGGCACGCCGCGCGTTTCCAGCACCTCCAGCGTTTTTTCGATGTCGAGGATCGCCTTGGCGCCGGCCGACACGACGATCACCGGCGTCCTGGCGAGTTCGTCGAGATCGGCCGAAATGTCGAAAGACTTTTCCGCGCCCTTGTGGACGCCGCCGATGCCGCCCGTGGCGAACACTTTTATGCCGACGATGTTTGCCGCGATCATGGTGGCCGCGACCGTCGTGCCGCCGGTTCGCCGCTCGGCAACCGCAAAGCCGAAATCGGCGCGCGACAGCTTCATCGCGCCGCTCGTTGTTGCCAGGCCCTCGCGCTCGGCGTCGGACAGGCCTATCTTGATGCGCCCGTCGATCACCGCGATCGTTGCCGGCACGGCGTCCTCGTCGGCAATGATCTTTTCGACGGTCGCCGCCATCGCGTTGTTTTGCGGGTAAGGCATTCCGTGGGTGATGATGGTGCTTTCGAGCGCCACGACCGGCCTTCCGGCCGCCAGCGCATCGGCTACCGGGGCGAACACGTCGACATAGGGGCGGGCGGTCTCGGGCGTCATGGCTGTCTCCGTCATGTCAGGTCCCGCGGCTGCGGCACAAGCGCGAGCGCGGCGGCAAAATCGCTCGCCGAATAGGCTGGCGCCGAAATTTGGGCCTGGATCGTCAGCAAGGCGGCGGCCAGGCCCTCCCCCAATGCCTCCCTGAAAGACGCGCCCCGCGTCAGGGCGGCGACCGTCGCGCCCGCCAGCGCGTCACCGGCCCCCGTCACGTCCATGACGCTGTCGGGCAAAGGCGGGTCGATCGCGAACAGGCCGGACGCATCGAATCCCGTTATCG
>JBGTLX010000276.1:0-4742 GCA_041743855.1 Rhizobiaceae bacterium
GGCTTCGTCCTGCGCGCGACGCTCGACCGCCCGGCCGATCTGGGCGAACTGGTCGAAGCGCTCGGCCCCGGCCTACGTTCATGCAGTGTTCAGCCGTGTTGCGTTAGAAACGCCGCATGAACAATTCTCGCTCCACATTCGGCGGCTCGGTCATCGCGCTCTGCGCGGCGGCAATGCTCGGTACGCCGGCCTCGGCTTCGCCGTTGCCGGCGGCGGCTGAGCCGGCAGTCAGATTGGCGCAAGCGGATTGCTACGCCGTTGGCCAGCAGGTCGCGGCGCAGAATGGCGGCACGCTCGCCAGGGCGAGCCAGTCGGAGCAGGGCGGCCAGTCGGTTTGCGTCATCGTCGTGCTGGTGCCCGGCAAGGACGGCAAGCGTCCGCGACGGGTGGAGTTCGTGGTGCCGAACTGAGGACTAAGCTGGGAAGCAATCGCCTTTGAATCCGAAAATTCGGAGCCGATTGCAGCCGCATTTCGTTCGTCTCGCTCACGATGACTTGGTAACCGATGACTCCTATTTCCCTGGGCAGGCTGCTTCGGCGGCAATGGAATAAACTAGTGAGTCAGTCGATCCTATATGTACCGCTTAGCGGTGCTTGGGTCGGCTGGCTCCAAAGTTCTTCAAAGCATGTTTCAAGCTCGCTTCGCCACCCTTTTTGACGGTAGTTTCGTAACAAAAAAACTGCAAGAAAAGCTCAAGCATCCCGCTTCAGCTGATGAGATCGTTGCGCTCCGCGATGAAATTCGAGCGCATGAAGAGCTAAAGACCTAAGAGCTTCTTAGAACCTACTTTTATGATGCGCTGCCGTCGGTAGAGTCGATTGCCATGCCAGTCTCTGGCGAGTTTAGGCATTTGGCTGCAACATAGCGTTTTAAACATGCCCAAAGCTTGTACGACCAGCTTGAACTAAAGCCCGGCTTCGCTCTTCGAATGGGAGAAACGCGCGTCAATCCATATCAATGGAAGATCAAGCATAAGGCTGTAAAGCAGCTTCTCAAGGCTCCGCGTGATCTGACCGATAAAGATTTCGACGTGGACATCAATCAAAAAGGCGTCGATATTCGAATTGGCCTTGACATGGCTCGACTGGCTTTGCGGGACATGGTGCGGGCGGTGGTCGTGGTTACGGGCGATAGCGACTTTGTTCCCGCCTTCAAATTCGTTCGGCGGGAAGGAGTGAAGGTCATGCTTTGTACCCCCGGTCACAAGGGAGCGCGACGAGAATTGAAGGCCCACGCGGACTTCGTTCTTTCCTAGAAATTCCGCAGAGTTCCTCCCGCTTTCCCAATTCCCCGAAATCCGCCACACTCCGCGCCGTTCAGGCAACAGGATCGTGATTCCATGCGGATACTCGTCGTCGAGGATGACAAGGACCTGAACCGGCAGATCGCCGATGCGCTGACCGAAGCGGGCTATGTCGTCGACAAGGCCTTTGACGGCGAGGAAGGTCATTTTCTCGGCGACACGGAGCCCTATGACGCGGTGGTGCTGGACATCGGTCTGCCGCAGATGGACGGGATCAGCGTCGTCGAGCGCTGGCGGCGTGGCGGGCGCAAGATGCCGGTTCTGATCCTGACCGCGCGCGACCGCTGGAGCGACAAGGTGTCCGGCATCGACGCCGGCGCCGACGACTACGTAACCAAGCCGTTTCACATCGAGGAGATACTGGCGCGGGTGCGCGCGCTGATCCGGCGTGCGGCAGGGCATGCCTCCTCGGAACTCACTTGCGGACCGCTGCGCCTCGACACCAAGTCCTCTAAGGCCGATGTCAACGGCGCGACCCTAAAACTCACCTCGCACGAGTTTCGCCTGCTCGCCTATCTGATGCATCATATGGGCGAGGTGGTTTCGCGGACGGAACTGGTCGAGCACCTCTACGATCAGGATTTCGACAGGGATTCCAATACGATCGAAGTCTTTGTTGGACGATTACGCAAAAAGATGGGAATCGACATGATCGAAACGGTGCGCGGCATGGGCTACCGCATGCGCGAGCCGGATGCCTGACGTCGAACAATCTACGAGCAGGGCCCGGCCGCGCGAGGGATTGGCCCGAAGATTGGCCGTAGCCGTCGGGTTCCGCTCGCTTGCCTTCAGGGTGATCGCATTTTCCACGATCTGGGCGATCCTGGCGCTTGTCGTCATCTCGACCTTCATCTCCGCGCTTTACCGGCAGGCCAGCGAACGCGGCTTCGACAGCCTGCTTTCGGCGCATCTGTTCAACCTTATCGGCTCCGTCGGCGTTTCGCCCGGCGGCGGCCTGTCGGGCAGCCCCAATCTCGGCGATCTACGGTTTTCCGAGCCGGTCTCGGGCTGGTATTGGGAGGTGGAGCCTGTCGCCGACGGATTGGTCGGCAGGCTTCGCTCGCCGTCGATGACAGGCGATGTCCCGTCCCCGCCGGCGGCCGAAGTTCCCTTCAACAGCGATTTCCAGCGCAGCTACATGACCGACGGGATCGGCGATGAGGAACTGGCGGTGTTCGAGAGCGAATTCGTGCTTGATTCGCAAAACCGGTCGGCGCGCTTTCGCGTCATGGGAAATCGCAGCGAACTCGAACAGGAAATCGACGGTTTCGACAATTTGCTGTTCACCTATCTGTCGCTGTTCGGGGTCGGCATGATCGCCATCAATGCGATCGCCATCCTGCTCGGCCTGCGCCCGCTGGCCAAGGTCCGAAACGCGCTGGCCATGGTGCGGGAAGGCGCATCGCAGAGGCTCGACGGGCGCTTTCCCGCCGAGATAGAGCCTCTGGCCAACGAGACCAACGCGCTGATCGAGAACAATCGCCGCATCGTCGAACGGTCGCGGACGCAGGTGGGCAATCTGGCCCATTCGTTGAAAACGCCCCTGGCCGTGCTGATCAACGAAGGCCGCGCGCTCGGCGGCGCCAAGGGAACGCTGATCACCGAGCAGGCCGGCGCCATGCAGCAGCAGGTGGACCATTATCTCAAGCGGGCGCGGGTGGCCGCGCAGCGCGACAGCGTGGTCTATAGGACGCCGATGAAACCGATGCTGCAGCGGCTGGTCCGGGTCGTCGAAAAGCTCGGCGGCAGACAGGTCGCGCTGTCCCTGCCGGCCGACGACATCGTCTTTGCCGGCGAACGCGAGGACATCGAGGAAGTCGCCGGCAATCTGCTGGAAAACGCCATGAAGTGGTCGAAACAGCGCGTCCGCGTGGAACTGGCGTCGCTGCCATGGGAAGAGGGGGCTCCGAACCGCTTCGCCATGGTGATCGAGGATGACGGGCCGGGAATTCCCGAAGACAAGGCGCGCGACGCCTTGAAGCGCGGCCAGCGGCTCGACGAAACCAAGCCGGGAACCGGGCTGGGGCTGGCGATCGTGGCCGACCTGGTCAACGAATATGGCGGCCGGCTGATGTTCGAGCGATCCGATCTCGGCGGGCTCAAGGCCGTCGTTCATCTGCGCAGCGTCGATTAGAGTTGGTTCACGCCATGCCGGCCTCCAAATGGCGTTTGTGCCACACCCAAAGATGAATCTCATAACGCTCTGACAGAGCGCCCCAAATCGCGCGGACAGACAAATTTCGGCCCTATATAGGCCCTAGCGCAGCCACAGGGCGGCATTGGGCAAAAGGCGGCGGAAGTTCGTGGACATGAAGATGCGATTTGTGCTGGGGGCCGCTTTGCTGTCGCTTTCGGGCTGTATCTCGGGCGGCCTCGGCGGGGCGCGTCTGGACGCCTCCACGGGCGCGGTCGCGGGCAATGCGGCAGTCTCCAGGCCCGGTGGCGCTGTCGCCACGACCATCATCGCCGCCATGAATGGCGGGCTTATAGGCGGAGCGATCGGCGACGGGCTCGACGATGAAGACCGCCGCCTGGCGCTGGAATCGGAGTATCGCGCGCTCGAATATACGCCGGCCGCACAGGGCGTAAAATGGCAGGGCAGGGGCGACAGCGGCGAAGTCATCGCCGCCCAGCCCTACCGCGTCGGATCCCAGAATTGCCGCCAGTACCAGCATTCGGTTTCGGTATCGGGGCGGACACGCAGCGCGCGAGGCACGGCGTGCCGCAATCCGGATGGAAGCTGGACGCCCTTGTCGTAGCGGCACCCATCACTGCGCCGGACGGTTCGTCAATCCGCCGCAGTCGGCCCGTATTGGCAGAACGCCAAGGGAGCCTTAAGAAAGCGCGATGCTGTTCTGGTTCGTAGCCGCCCTGCTGACGCTGGGCGCCAGTCTCGCGGTGCTGCTGCCTCTGTCGAGGCGCGGCGTTGCCGGGCCGGTGGATGGCGATCATGATATCGAGGTCTATCGCGACCAGCTTGCCGAGATCGACCGGGATGCAGGCCGCGGGCTGATCGGCGCGCCCGAAGCAGAGCAAGCGCGCGCCGAGATTGCGCGGCGGATCATCCGGATCGGCAGTGGCAAGTCGCGCGGCCGTTCGATCGGCCAGGGCGCTGCGCTGCGGGCGGTCGGAGCGACGGCCGTTCTTGCCGTTCCGCTGGTGAGCTGGGGTATTTACGCCGCGACCGGTTCGCCGAACCTGCAGTCGCAGCCCTTGCGGGAACGGCTGGCGAAAAACCCGGCCGAAAGCTCGATCGAGGAACTCATCGCCCGCGCGGAAGGCCACCTTGCCGCCAACCCCGGCGATGCGAGGGGATGGGAGGTGCTCGCGCCGATCTATCTGCGCACCGGCCGCTCCGCCGACGCCGTCAACGCCTGGCGCAGCGCGATGCGCATCGACGGGCCAACCGCAACGCGCGAAGCGGGGCTCGGCGAAGCG
>JBGTLX010000277.1:0-3413 GCA_041743855.1 Rhizobiaceae bacterium
GCATCCGCGCCGGAAAGCGCGATCAGCGAGCGGTCGGTCAAATGGGCTGTCGGCATGTTCGGGCGGGGCGGTTCAACTTGCAAAAGGTCTGGCCTTTACGTAAGCCGCAAGCACCTTTCGGACAAGGCCGGACACCGATGACAGCCACCTACGATCTCATCCTGAAGGGCGGAACGGTCGTCAACCATGACGGGCGAGGCTTGCGCGCCATCGGCGTCAGAGCGGGACGGGTCGCTGCGATCGGCGATCTCGTCGCTGCATCGGCCGGCGAGATCATCGACTGTACCGGCCTGCATATTCTGCCCGGCGTGATCGACAGCCAGGTGCATTTCCGCGAGCCGGGTCTGGAGCACAAGGAAGACCTTGAAACAGGTTCGCGCGCCGCTGTGCTGGGCGGCGTGACCGCCGTGTTCGAGATGCCCAACACCGATCCGCTGACCACCAGCGAGGCGGCCCTTGCTGATAAGGTGCGCCGCGCGACCGACCGCATGCACTGCGACTTCGCCTTCTGGGTCGGCGGCACACGCGAGAATGCGAGGGATGTGGCCGAATTGGAGCGGCTGCCGGGTGCAGCCGGCATCAAGGTATTCATGGGCTCCTCGACCGGCGACCTTCTGGTCGAGGACGATGAAGGCGTGGCCTCGATCCTGAGGAACACGCGCCGGCGCGCCGCCTTTCATTCCGAGGACGAGTTCCGTCTGCGGGAGCGGCTGGGCGAGCGGGTGGCCGGCGACCCATCCTCGCATCCGGTCTGGCGCGACGAGATCGCGGCGTTGCGCTGCACCGAGCGGCTGGTGCGGATCGCCAGGGCTGTGCGCGCGCGCATCCATGTGTTGCATATCTCGACGGCCAAAGAGATCGCGTTTCTCGAAGACCACAAGGATGTGGCGACGTGCGAGGCGACGCCACACCATCTGACGCTTACGTCGGATGATTACGCGCGACTCGGTAATTTGCTCCAGATGAACCCGCCAGTCCGCGACAGGCGGCATCGGGACGGCGTGTGGCGGGGCATCGCGCAAGGCGTCGTCGATGTGCTCGGCTCGGACCATGCGCCGCACACGCTCGAGGAAAAGCAAAAACCCTATCCGGCGTCGCCCTCCGGCATGACCGGCGTACAGACGCTGGTGCCGGTCATGCTCGACCATGTCAACGCTGGGCGATTGACGCTGGAGCGCTTCGTCGATCTGTCTAGCCACGGCCCGAACCGCATCTTCGGCATGGCGCGCAAAGGCCGGATTGCGGCCGGCTATGACGCGGATTTCACCATCGTCGACATGAAGCGCACGGAGACCATCACCAACGCCCGGTCCGGGTCCAAAGCCGGCTGGACGCCCTATGACGGCAACAAGGTGACCGGCTGGCCGGTGGGAACGATCGTGCGCGGAAACCGGGTGATGTGGGACGGCGAAATCGTCACGGCAGGGCGGGGGCAGCCGGTTGCGTTTTCGGAAAGCTAGTCTCCGGCCACGAAAAACGCCCAGCGGCCCTCAGGCGTAATGCCGACGCGGTAAAAAATATACGCGCCGAAAGCCTTCATGTCCTCGTAGTCGCCGGCAGTGACGATCTTGAACATCTCGACGCGCTGGCGCGGGTCGAGCTTGTCGAGCGGGATGGCGAAGAAATACGGCCAGACATAGAGCTCGTTCGCCGTTCCGGCGTCGAGATGAACATAACCGGCGCTCAAAACCTCTTCCAGGATGGCCAGTATCTCCTGGCCGTCCGGATCGCCCGAAAGCCCTTTCAGGAAGGCGATTGGGTCGGCTTCGGCTCCGCCGAAGGACAATTGCGTCACGTCCTCGCCGATGCCGATCAGCGGCCTCAATTGTTCGATCACCCCGCTTTTCGCGGCCTCGAGGATGAGGTCGTGCATGCGCCGTACCGGCTCGGGCAACCGATCGAGATTTTTGATGATCTCGGGCAGCGGCCCCTCGGGGTCGACCTCTGGACGTGTCAACTCCTCGGGCGCGTCCTCTTGCGCGGGTTCGTCTTGTTCCGCTTGTGGATTCTGGATCGGGCCGGGCAAGGGAACTGTCAAGTCTGGATTGGGCTGTTCCCTTCCCCTCTCCTCAGGGGCGGGAAGCTCTTCACGCTTGATCTCGCTCAAGGCGAAAGCGGGATAGTTTGCAAAAAAGATGGTCGCGCCGACAGCCGCCGACGCCAGCCGGCCGAGCAGCCGGTCAGGCGCAGCCCGCCGTTCAAACCCCCTCGCTGTCCTCGTTCTCATCGGCTTTGCTCCCAGCTTCCGGGCAATCGCGCCGGAGCCCCTCGTGCCGATGAAGAAACGGGTTTCGTCCCGTGTCAATGGCGCAGTCGGTTATCCAGAAATTCTCCGGCCACGACCCGGTCGCGCATGCGTTCGATCAGGGCCAGCGCAGCGTTTTCGCCATTGGCGCGCAGCAACTCGCCGAACGCCGTGGCGAGCGCCGCCTCGGCGATGATGTCGGGCTCGATTCCGGCCGACAATCCTTCGGCCCAGGCTTCATTGTGGCTTTCGACTGCGGTCAGGCGCTTTTCCTCCCTGACCAACGCATCGAGGTCCGTCACGCCATGCTCCATATGCGAACTCACCCTTTCAAGCGAAGATCCGACAATAGGATCAACTTGATCAGTCCCTTTAATGTCCCGTTAAGTCTCCTAGCACAGGAAAAGCGTCCTGTGCGCCCGCACTTTAGCATAAGTTAATGAGGGCTTAACGCATGATCCCGAAAAGTGGAATCGGTTTTCGGATAAGATCATGCGTCAATTTAAAGTGTTAGAGCGTCGTTTGCGCATCCGAAGAGACGCGCGGGCGCTCTAATTGCCGAAGCGGACCGCGATGTCGCTCGACAGCGTCTCGCCTTCCTCGGTGTAGCGCGCAATCGCGGCGGCCGCCGAGGCAGTGCAATTGGAGTAGGTGCCCTCGAACGAACGGTAGCCGCGATTGAAGCTGGCGATGAACTGCGCGCGGCGGGGCGGCGACGGATTTTCGGCCTGAAGCAGCTTTTCCATCTGCTCGCGCCATCCATTGCCTTTCTCGCCGCAGAGGTTGCGCAGGAAATGCAGCGAACCAAGGACTTCGGCAAGCCGCATCAGGCCCGGATCGAACGGGGCATCGACGGCCATGGCCGGCCGCATCGACCCGCCTTGGACCGTCAGCAACAACGCCAGAAAGAGAAGTGAAGTCCGCCGCATGAGCCTTTTTGCCGCAACAGTTTGGCCGCCGCAAGGCTGACGCGTGGTTATTCCCGTTCGTTTGCAGCAATCGCGACCGGCTCGCCAAGGAGTTCTCGGGCGACGACCAGGACCGATTCCGTCACCTGAATTCGGCCCATTTCGGCGAGCGTGAAAAAGCCCGCCTCGTCCGCATCGCTCGCCGCTAGCGGTTCCCCGCCTGAATAGTTGCCGAGAAAGACCTGAAGGTCGTAATCGGC
>JBGTLX010000278.1:0-5930 GCA_041743855.1 Rhizobiaceae bacterium
CGACGACACCGAAACGCCAAACCGCGCGGCAACAGACCGGCAACTCTCACCCGCGCCAACGGCCGCAACAACACGTTCACGAAGGTCATTCGAAAGGGCTCGCGTCATCAGATGCTGGCCTCCTTCCAGCCAGCACCTTGAAGCACAAATTAATCCAATCGGGAATCCCTCCCGATTCTCTCAATCAATGAAATGCTCTAGGGACCGGAGCGCAGTCAGCGCAGAGCAGGATGTCTCGATGTTGTGACAAAGCCGCAGGACGAGGTCATCTCGGCCGAAGGCGCCAAAAACCAATACGCCGCGCGGCGCCGCCCTTCAACTGCTGCATGGGCATTGTTGCGAGGGAACAGCCTGTGAGATTGATATACATGTTGAAAGGCAAGAAGCCGATCCATTTTTCCGGCACCAAGCGCCCGTCAATCCGAGCTGGCGGACTGCGCAGCCGAAATGCCTGGCAGGCGGTAAATGGCACGAGCAAAATGTCGATTGACGCGAATAGGCGTCGAATGCCGTCGCAGATCGAGTTCAGGAGTTGCCGTGCGCTTATATGTTGGCCGTCGCTCGAGCATGTCTCTCGTTTCTGGGTGACGCGCGGCTGATGCGTCGTCAAGCGGAAAGCAGCGGGCGGCATATTTGTAGGCACTGCCAATGATAGCGACGATCTCGCCGAGCGGTTCGACTAACAGATGAACATTTTCGACCGCGTGTCCGTTGCCCCGACACACCCGCGAATTGGTCGACGGTGGTGGTTTTTCGATCAGGCAGGAAACAGGAAGGCGGCTGCGGGATCGAAAAAGACCTGCCGGCGGCATTGGTCCATGTCGTCATGCGCCTCGGCCATGTCGTATGTCGGCCTGATATCGATTTCCTGGCCTGTGGCCGTACGCGCGACAACACGCCGTCTCTCGCCGAAGAAGGCGGTGTCGACGATATCCACCGTAAGTTCAGCGCTTGCCGGCTCGGACTTGAGGCGAAACGCCTCCGGCCGCACCATCAGTCTAGTTTTCTGGCCGCGGCCAAAATTCTGGTTGGCCTTTACGCCGGTAATGACCGAGCCATCGGCCAAGCGGATCGTCGCCGAACCGTTGCTGGTTTCGAGATGCTCGGTCGGCAGAAAGTTGGAATTGCCGATGAAGCCGGCGACGAACTCGGTAGCAGGCCGTAGATAAAGGTCTTGGCCGGTGCCGGTTTGCTCGATCCTTCCGTCCTTGAACAAGGCGATGCGGTCGGAAAGGTGCAGCGCCTCTTCTTGGTCGTGCGTGACATAGAGGATGGTCACGCCGGTCTCGCGGTGGATGCGCCGGATTTCGGCCTGGATTTCCTCGCGCAGTTTCTTGTCTAGAGCCGACAGAGGCTCGTCCATCAGCAGGATGGGCGGATCGTAGGCCAGCGCCCGGGCGAGCGCCACTCGCTGCTGCTGGCCGCCCGAAAGCGATCCCGGATCCCGGCCGGCGAAGCTTTCGAGCCGCACCAGCGCCAGCATCTCGGCGACCTTTCGTTTCACCTCTCCGTCCGGCCGGCGGCGGACACGGAGGGGAAAGGCGATGTTCTCGGCGACGCTCAAATGCGGGAACAGCGTGTAACGCTGGAATACCATGCCGATGTTGCGCTTGTGGGACGGGACCGAGAGCAGCGACTTGCCCTCCAGAAGCACGTCGCCCGCGGTCGGGTCCTGGAACCCGGCGATGGCGTAGAGCGTGGTCGACTTGCCGGAGCCCGAGGGTCCGAGGAAGGTCAGGAATTCGCCTTTCGGGATATCGATGGTGACGTCGTGTACGGCGACGACCGCGCCGAACGTCTTGCGCACCTGGCGGATTGAGAGAAACGGCGTGGTCATGTCGAAAACCTCCGGCGAATGAGCACCGTCACGATCATCAATGCGAGGGTCAGCAGGACGAGGAGGCTGGACGCGGCGGCGATCACCGGGCTCAGATCGGCGCGCAGGCTGCCCCAGATCTTGACCGGCAGGGTCTGCAAGGAGGGGCTCGCCATGAAGATGGCGACGACGACCTCGTCCCAGGAAGCAAGGAAGGAAAAGATCGCGGCGGAAAAGATGCCGATCCTGATCGAGGGCAGGGTGATCCTGAGCTTCGCCTCGAAAGGGCTGGCGCCGCAGACGATCGCCGCCTCTTCGATCGACTTGTCGAAGCCCTCGAGCGCGGTGGCGATGGGGATGATCGCGAAGGGCAGCGCCAGAACGGTGTGGGCTATGACAAAGCCGACGGTCGTGCCGCCCAGTCCGAGCCGAAGGAAGAAAGCGTAGATGGCGATCGCGAAAACCACGACCGGCAGCACCATCGGCGTCAGCAGCATGCCGCGCAGCACGTCGCGCCCGCGAAACTCTCCCCTGACCAGGGCAAAGGAGGCGAACATACCAATGAGCACGGCAAGGACAGCCGCCATGGCGGCGATGCGCGCGCTGGTCAGCGCCGCATCGAACCAGGACGGGTCGGCGAACAGTTCCTCGTACCATTGCAGCGTCCAGCCGGGCGGCGGGAAGGCCAGCCAGCGCGACGACCCGAAGGACAGGAGCACGATGAAGATCACCGGCAGCAACAGGAAGGCTGAGACCAGCCCGGTGAAGCCGAGCAGGGCGACGCGCAGCCAGCCCATACGATCATAGTCGAGCAGCATCAGGCGGCTCCCGTTAGACGCCGGGGCCCGACAAGGCGCAACTGCACCGCGTAGAGCGCCATGGTGACGGCAAGCAGGATGAAGGCCGCGGCGCTGCCAAGCCCCCAGTTGAGCAGCGACTGGACCATCTGAGCGATCATTTCGGCGAGCATCATGTTCGACGTGCCGCCGAGCAGGGCCGGCGTGACAAAATAGCCGAGCGACATGACGAAGACCATCAGCCCGCCGGCGGCGATGCCGGGAAGCGACAGTGGCAGCAGGATGCGACAAAACGCAGCGAAGGGGCCGGCGCCGCACAATGCGGCGGCGCGCAGGGTCATCGGATCGATGGCGCGCAGCGTGCCGACCAGCGGCAGGATCATGAAGGGCAGCATGATATAGACCATGCCGATGGTGACGCCGGTCAGATTGTTGATGAGGGGCAGCGGTGCGTCGATAACGCCGAGGCCGATCAGCGTTCGGTTGATGACGCCGGTATTCTGAAGCAGCACCATCCAGGCATAGGTGCGGGTGAGCAGATTGGTCCACATCGACAGGATGATGATCCCGAAGACGATCGAGCCGAGGGCGGGCGGCATGATGGCTAGCAGCCAGGCGACCGGAAACGCCACGAGGATGGTGACGATGGTGACGACGGAAGCGACGAGGAAGGTGTTGAAGAACACCCGCGCATAGGTGCCGTCGCCAAACAGGGCGATGTAGTTCTGGAGCCCCGGCTCGGGCTCGGTGACGCTGCGCAGCAGCAATGCCAGTACCGGCACGACGAAGAACAGGGTGACGAGGATCACCGCCGGCAAGACGCCGCCGATGCCGGCCGGCAGCCCGAAGGCTGGGAAAAAGCTGCGGCTTGATTGGCCCGACATGGCGGCGGTTCCGGTTTTTCCGGCGGGACGCGTAACAGCGGCCCGCCAGGTTCAGTTTGGCGGCGCTATTGCGCCTGCCAGGCGTACCAGCGCTCGGCGATGGCGTCGCGGTTCTCGGCCCAGTAGTTCATGTCGAGGTTGATCTGCCCGTCGACATAGGCGTCGGGCAGCGACTTCACGACATCGGCCGGCATCTCGGCCTTGGCCGCGGTGTTGATGGGCGCGTAGCCGCTGGCTTCGGCGAACTTCGCCTGGCCGGCCGGGCTTGTGGCCATGGCGAGGAACTTCATGGCGGCGTCCTTGTTCTTTGAACCTTTGGGCACGACGAGCACGTCGGCGGCCGTCATGTTCTGGTTCCACGACACGCCGACATCGGCGCCTTCCTGCTGCAGCGCGAAGACGCGGCCGTTCCAGAGCTGCCCAAACGCGGCCTCGCCGGAGGCGATCAATTGCTGCGACTGCGCGCCGCCGCTCCACCAGACGATCTCCGACTTGATCGTGTCGAGCTTCTTGAAGGCGCGGTCGAGGTCGAGCGGGTAGAGCTGGTCAGCCGCCACGCCGTCGGCCAGCAGCGCGATCTCGATGACGCCGGGCGCCGACCATTTGTAGAAGGTCCGCTTGCCGGGGAATTTCGCTAGGTCGAACATGTCGGCCCAGCCCGCAGGTTCGCCCGGCACCGCGCCCTTGTTCCAGGCCAGCACGAAGGAATAATAGAAGCTGCCGACCGCATGATCGGTGGTGAAGCGCGGATCGAGATCGGCCTTCGGCACGATGTTGAAATCGATCGGCTCCAGAAGGCCGTCCTTCGCCGCCTTGATGGCGAAATCCATCTCGACGTCGACGACATCCCAGGTGACGCTGCCGCTCTCGACCATGGCCTTAAGCTTGCCGTAGTCGGTCGGGCCATCCTGCAGCACCTTGATTTCGGTTTCGCTCTCGAATGGAACCGCCCAGGCCTCGGTCTGGGCTTCCTGCGTGGTTCCACCCCAGCTCGTGAATGCGATCTCTTCGGCCTGCGCGGCGGTCGCCGCAAGAAGTCCGGCAAGGACGCCAGTCAAAATCAGTTTCATGTCATTCTCCTCTGTTGGTCGCTTCGGTTTGGTCTACTGTTTCCGAGCGGATCACCGACCTGCGCGGGTTTCAAATGCGGCGGTTGAATGCGTTGTCACCGCATCACGAACGGGTCGGGAATCGGCTCGTCCGACGTGCGGATCCAGACGGATTTCGAGCGCGTGTAGTCGCGGATCGCGTCCAGTCCACCCTCGCGACCCAGCCCGGACAGGCCGTAGCCGCCGAACGGCGCCAGCGGCGACACGGCGCGGTAGGTGTTGACCCATACGACGCCGGCATGGATGTCGCGCGCCATGCGGTGGGCCTTGGCGAGATTGCTCGTGAAGACGCCCGACGCGAGGCCGAACGGCGTGTCGTTGGCCAGCGCCAGCGCTTCCGCCTCGCTGTCGAAGGAGAGAACGCTCAGCACCGGGCCGAAAAGTTCCTCACGCACGCAGGGTAGCGTCTGATCGTCGGCCTCGATGATGGTCGGGGCATAGTAGAAGCCGCTCGCATGGCCCTTCGGACGCGTTCCCCCCGTCACCAATCGGCCGCCTTGTTCGAGGCTTTCGGCGACGATCTTTTCGATCCACTCGCGTTGCCGCAGCGTCGCCAGCGGGCCCATTTCGGTGCCCGGATCCTGTGGGTCGCCGATCTTGATCGCTTCGGCCTTCTGCTTCAGCCGAGCCAGGAACTCCGTCTTTACCGAGCGTTCGACCAGCAGCCGGGAGCCAGCGACGCAGCTTTGACCGGTCGCGGCGAAAATGCCCGCAACGACCGCGTTCGCCGTGCTGTCCAGATCGGCGTCGGCAAAGACCACGACCGGGCTCTTTCCACCGAGTTCGAGCGTCGTGAAGGCGAGGTTTTCCGCCGTATTTTTCACGATGCTGCGCGCCGTCGCCGGACCGCCGGTGAAGGCGACGCGCGAGACCAGCGGATGGCTGGTCAGGCGGCGGCCGCAATCATGCCCAAACCCGGTCAAGATGTTCACTGTTCCGGCCGGAAACCCTGCCTCGTGGACAAGCTCGGCAAAGGCCAGCAGCGGCGCCGGCCCGTCTTCGGAGGCCTTGAGCACGACCGTGCAGCCGGCCGCCAGAGCGGGGCCAAGCTTGACCGCCGACAGGAAAAGCTGCGAATTCCAAGGCGCGATGGCCGCGACGACGCCAATCGGTTCGCGCCGGATGGTGACGTCCATGTCCGCCTTGTCGATCGGAACATGCACCCCCTGGTGCTTGTCGGCGAGGCCGCCATAATAGCGGTAATAGTCGCCGACATAGGCGATCTGCGCGCGGGTCTCGCGGATGATCTTGCCGGTGTCGCGGGTCTCGAGTTCGGCCAGCCGGTCGGCATTGGCGGCGACGAGGTCGCCCAGCCGCACCAGCA
>JBGTLX010000279.1:0-4865 GCA_041743855.1 Rhizobiaceae bacterium
GGCGCGGCTCTCCGCGCGCGTGCAGGTGCTGTCGGTGACGCATGCGCCACAGGTCGCGGCGCGGGCCGGCACGCACTATCTGATCTCGAAATCGGGAGGCGCCGACCGGGTCGCCACGAGCATTTCGGAAATGGACCGCACATCCCGGCAGGAGGAAATCGCCCGTATGTTAGCCGGCGCGACGATCACCGAAGAAGCGCGCGCGGCTGCGGGGCGGTTGTTGAGCGAGAACATCGTTTAGCTGGTGGAGTTTACTTTTTTCGGCATTTTGGCGAAGACTTCGGCGGCTTGCACTATCCCGACAAATGTAAATCTCAGCGCCATGCCCCACACCGAAAAGCCTATCGACGTCCTGACCGAAACAGAAGCGGCGGCCGAGCTCGCGCGGCTGGCCGAGGACATCGCTGGCCACGACAAGGCCTATCACGGGCGGGATGCGCCGACGATTTCGGATGCGGATTACGACGCGCTCCGACGCCGGAATGCCGAGATCGAGGCGCGGTTTCCAGAACTGGTGCGCTCGGACTCGCCATCGCTCAAGGTTGGGGCAGCACCCTCCGGCGCGTTCGGCAAGGTTGTGCATTCAAGGCCCATGCTGTCGCTCGACAACGCCTTTTCCGATGCCGATGTCGCCGATTTCGTCACCAGCGTGCGGCGGTTCCTATCGCTCAAGTCCGACGAAGAACTGGTGTTCACCGCCGAACCGAAGATCGACGGCCTGTCGATGTCGCTGCGCTACGAGCGCGGGAGGCTGGTGACGGCGGCGACGCGCGGCGACGGCACGACGGGCGAGAATGTAACGGCAAACATCCGCACCATCGACGAAATTCCCGATCGTCTGCCCAAGGGCGCGCCGGACATTATGGAAATCCGTGGCGAGGTCTATATGCGCCGCGACGATTTTCTGGCGCTCAACAGCCGGATGGCCGAGACCGGCCGGGTCTTCGCCAACCCGCGCAACTCGGCGGCGGGCAGCCTGCGCCAGATCGATCCGGAGATCACCCGATCGCGGCCGCTACGGTTTTTCGCCTATGCCTGGGGGGAGACGAGCGAGCCGCTGGGGGAGACGCAATATGACGTGGTCCGCCGCTTCGCCGACTGGGGATTTACCGTCAACGACCAGATGGTCCGCTGCCGTTCGGTCGAGGAGATCGTGGCGCATTATCACAGGGTAGAGGCTGGCCGGGCCGAACTGCCCTACGATATCGACGGGGTGGTCTACAAGGTGGATCGCCTGGACCTGCAGGAGCGGCTCGGCTTTCGCTCGCGCAGCCCGCGCTGGGCGACGGCGCATAAATTCGCCGCCGAAAAGGCGATGACCGTCCTGAACGGCATCGACATCCAGGTCGGGCGCACGGGCTCGCTGACGCCGGTGGCGCGGCTGGAGCCGGTGACGGTTGGCGGGGTGGTGGTGACCAACGCTACCCTGCACAACGAAGACTACATCAAGGGCATCGACACGAGCCGCGAGGAGGGGCACGATATCCGCGTCGGTGACACGGTTTTGATACAACGCGCCGGCGACGTCATCCCGCAAATCCTTGATATCCTGCTGGAAAAGCGGGCCAAGGCGTCGAAGCCCTATGTTTTTCCCGACCGCTGCCCGGCCTGCGGCAGCCATGCGGTGCGCGAGGAAGGCGAGGCGGTGCGGCGCTGCACCGGCGGTCTGATCTGCCCGGCGCAGGCCGTGGAGCGCATGCGCCATTTTGTCTCGCGCAATGCTTTCGACATCGAGGGGCTGGGCGAAAAGCAGATCGAGTTCTTTTTCCATGCCGAGGATGACGCGCTGCGGGTGAGGACGCCGGCCGATATTTTTACGCTGCGCAAGCGGCAGGCGGATTCGCTGACCAAGCTCGAAAACATCGACGGGTTTGGGGCGGTTTCGGTGAAGAAGCTGTTCGCCGCGATCGACGAGCGCCGCGAGATTGCTTTCTCCCGTTTTCTTTATGCGCTGGGTATCCGCCATGTCGGCGAGACCAACGCCAAGCGGCTGGCGCGCCATTTTCTCACTTTCAAGTCGTTGCGCGATGCGGCGGAAGTCGCCGTTCCGCCCGACGGCAAAGGCGACAAAGGCAATGTCGAATGGCAGGAGTTGAACGGCGTCAACGGCATCGGCTCGGTGGTCGCGGAGGCAGTTGTCGAGTTCTTCGCCGAGGAACACAATCGCGAGGCTGTCGCCGCGTTGCTGAAAGAGGTCACGGCCGTCGACGAAAAGCCGCTGGCGGCGGTGTCGTCCCCGGTGGCCGGCAAGACGGTCGTCTTCACCGGTTCGCTCGAAAAAATGTCGCGCGACGAAGCCAAGGCCATGGCCGAACGGTTCGGTGCCAAAGTCGCCGGGTCTGTATCCAAGAAGACCGATCTCGTGGTCGCCGGGCCGGGCGCGGGATCGAAACTCAAACTGGCGGCCGAACTCGGCATCGAGGTGATCGACGAAGACAGGTGGTTCGAGCGGATTGGCAAGGCCGGCGAATAGCATCATCACTTCCGCTGATCGGTCGCTCAAGCGATTTCATGTGACAGGCCAGCGGCGCTGACCTAAATGCCTGACTGCATCCGGGAAGCGTCATGTCGGCAGAAGCAATCTCCGAAAATCCAGCGGCGCGCGATTTCTGGCGCGGGTTCAGGCTGGGGGTTCCGGTCGTGGTTGCGTCCGCGCCGTTCGGCCTGCTGTTCGGCGCGCTGGCCGTCGCCAACGGGTTTTCGGTGTTCGAGGCCGTGCTGATGAGTGCTGCGATCTATGGCGGCGCCAGCCAGATGGTAGGCATCGAATTGTTCGGCGCCCGTGTCGCGCCATGGCTGGTCGTGCTGTCGATCTTCGCGGTGAATTTCCGCCATATCCTCTATTCCGGCGCGGTCGGCAGGCGCATCCGGCATTGGCCTCCGGCCCGGCAGGCGCTGGCCTTCTTCTTCCTCGTCGATCCGCAATATGCCGAGGCCGAAATCAAGGGCGAGCGCGGCGAGGAAGTCACCTTCGCCTGGTATATGGGCATGGCCCTGCCGATCTATGTGTGCTGGGTTTCTGAGGCGTGGATCGGCGCGACATTCGGCGGCCTGGTTCCCGACCCGCATGCGCTCGGACTCGACTTCCTGCTGCCTATTTATTTCCTCGGCCTCGTGATGAGTTTTCGCAACCGCCCGCTGTGGCTGCCGGTGGTGGTGGCAAGCGCCATCGCCTCCATCATTGCCTACAACACCGTCGGCTCGCCCTGGCATGTGTCGATCGGAGCGCTCGCGGGCATCCTGTTCGCCGCCGCCATGCCGATACGCGCCAGCGAGGAGCCGTCGTGAGCACGACGCTCTGGATCATTCTGGCGGGCGCGGTGCTCACCTATCTGACGCGGGTCGGCGGGCACCTCGTGCTGTCGCGGTTCGAGCATATCCATCCGCGCGTCGAGGCCGGGCTCAATGCGGTGCCGGCCGCGGTGCTGACGACGCTGGTCGCGCCCGTCGCCATGTCGGCTGGCCCCGCCGAACTCATCGCGCTTCTGGTCGCGGGCCTTGTTTCGCTACGGGGCAGCATGATCGCGATGTTTCTGACCGGCGCGGCGGTATTGATCGTGCTCCGGCAGCTCTTAGTTTAAAAAATCAATCCTTGTGGTCGTGCGGCAGCGGCGCGGTGGCTTTTTCGAGCCAGGCCAGCGTTTCGCCGTCGAGCATCGGGCCGATCTCGGCCAGCACCCGCGCATGGTATTCGTCGAGCCAGTGCAGTTCGTCGCGGGCGAGAAGCTCGGTCTTGAGCAGGCGCTTGTCGAAAGGCGCCAGCGTCAGCGTCTCGAAGCCGTGCATGGCGATGTCGCCGCCCGAAGGCGTCTCGGCAGGCGTAACGAGGATAAGGTTCTCCAGCCTGATCCCATACTCGCCCTGCTTGTAGTAGCCGGGCTCGTTGGAGAGGATCATGCCCTCCATGAGCTTGTGGATGCCGGTGCGGGCGATGCGCTGCGGGCCTTCATGCACGGCGAGGTAGGAGCCGACGCCGTGGCCGGTGCCGTGGGGGTAGTCGAGGCCTGATTTCCACAGCGCCAGCCGCGCGACCGCATCGATGTCGGAGCCGCGCGTGCCGGCCGGAAAGCGCAGCATCGACATGCCGATCATGCCTTTCAGGACCAGCGTGTAGCGCTCGCGCATCTCCTCGGTCGGCCGGCCGATCGGGACGGTGCGGGTGATGTCGGTGGTGCCGTCTTGATACTGCGCGCCGGAATCCAGCAGAAAGAGTTCGCCGTCGCGCAACGGCCGGTTGGTCGCGCGCGAGACGCGGTAGTGCATGATCGCGCCGTTCGCACCCGCTCCGGCGATGGTGGAAAACGAGACGTCGCGCAACAGCATCTGAGTGTCCTCGCCAGTGATGCGGCGGGTCTCCTCAAGCCTGGTCACGACGGTGATTTCGTCGAGCGAGCCAGGCGCTTGCGCATCGAGCCAGCACAGAAGCTTGGCGACCGCAGCGCCATCGCGGCGGTGCGCGGCGTGCGCGCCCTCTATCTCGGCGCGGTTTTTCGTGGCGCGAGGAATGCGCGCCGGGTCGGGCGCGGAGACAAAAATCCCGCCATTGTCCTCGACCAGCGATCTCAGTCTCTCGGCGGCAAGTGCTGCGTCGAGTGCGATCTTCGCGCCGGCCTTGGCCAGCGTCGCGATCTCCGCTTCGAGGCTTTCCGGCGCGCGCAGTTCGGCAAGCTGCGTCAAATAGGCCCGAGGTTCGATGGCGAGCTTGTGCTTGTCCAGGAACAGGAGGTGTTTTCCGTCCGCCGACAGCACGGCGAAGCCCAGCGCCAGCGGCGTGTGCGGCACGTCGCCGCCGCGAATGTTGAAGGCCCAGGCGATCGACGATGGGTCGGTCAGCACGGCATGCGTGGTGCCCTCCTTGGCGATCG
>JBGTLX010000280.1:0-6712 GCA_041743855.1 Rhizobiaceae bacterium
CATCCTCCTGCGCCTTCTTCAGAGTGGCGGTGCGTTCCTGGGCCTTCTTGCCCGGCAGCGCCTTGGTCGGGTTGGAGCGGGCGTCGCGCTTCGTGATGCCGGCCTCGTCCAGGAAGCGCGCGACCCGGTCGGTCGGCAGCGCGCCGTGGCTCATCCAGTGCTTGATGCGGTCGGCGTCGACCTTGACGCGCTCACCGCCTTCCTTGGGCAGCAGCGGATTCCACGACCCCACCTGCTCGATGAACCGGCCGTCGCGGGGCGAACGGACATCGGCGATGACGACGTGATAGTAAGGACGCTTCTTGGATCCCGCGCGGGCCAGACGAATTTTCAACGACATTCTTTTCTCCTGATGAACTGTTCGATTTGATAAGTGGGTTGGGTATCTGTTCCGTTCCGACTGCATCGGAATGGGTGCTCTACCCTCTTTGTTGGAGCATGATCTTTTCCGAAAACCGGTTTTCACTTTTCGGGGTCATGTTCATGCGATGGAATTTCTGGGCTCGCCGCCATTCTGGGCAAGCATCTCGTGATGCCGGATCACTTCGCGAATGATGAAGTTAAGGAATTTTTCCGCGAAATCGGGGTCGAGCTGCGCGTCTTTCGCCAACTGGCGAAGCCGGGCAATCTGCGTGGCTTCCCGCTCCGGATCGGCGGGTGGAAAACCGTGTCCGGCCTTGAGCACGCCGACCGCCTTGGTGCAGCGAAAGCGCTCGGCGAGCATGTGGATCAGCGCCGCGTCGATGTTGTCGATCGAGGCGCGGTAGTCGGCAAGCATCCTGCGCGCCTCATCCAAATCCGACGGGTTGCTAACTATTGCGCTCATTTCTTCTTCCCGAGACCGGGCAGACCGCCACCGCCCGGAAGGCCGGGCAATCTCATCCCTCCGGGAAGACCCGGCAATCCGCCACCGCCTAGGCCGGGCAGTCCCGATATCCCTTGGCCGAGACCCGCCGCCTTTGCCTGTTTTTGCAGCACTTCGAGCTGTTTCGGGTCCATGCTGGACAGGTCGGGCATGCCGCCGCCCATCATGCCACCCATCCCCATCTTGGAGGCCAGCCCGCCCATCATGCCGCGCATCATGCCGCCGCCCCTGCCCTTGCCGCCCATGGCTTTCATCATGTCGGCCATCTGGCGGTGCATCTTCAAAAGCTTGTTGATCTGCGCCGCGTCCGTGCCGGAGCCTCCGGCGATACGCTTCTTGCGGCTGTGCTTCAGGAGATCGGGATTGGCGCGCTCGGCCTTGGTCATGGACCCGATGATGGCGAGCTGCTGACCGAACATCCTGTCATCCATGCCCGACGCGGCGATCTGGTCCTTCATCTTGCCCATGCCAGGCATCATGCCCATGATGCCGCCCATGCCGCCCATCTTCTGCATCTGCTGAAGCTGCCCGGCGAGATCGTTCAGATCGAACTTGCCCGACTGCATCTTTTTGGCCATCGCCGCGGCCTGTTCCGCGTCGATGTTTTCGGCGGCCTTCTCCACCAGCGAGACGATGTCGCCCATGCCCAGGATGCGGTCGGCGATGCGCTTGGGGTGAAACTCCTCCAGCGCATCCATTTTTTCGCCGGTGCCGATGAGCTTGATCGGTTTGCCGGTGACGGCGCGCATGGAGAGCGCCGCGCCGCCGCGCCCGTCACCATCCATGCGGGTGAGGACGAGGCCGGTGATGCCAACGCGGTCATCAAAACTCTTTGCCAGATTGACGGCGTCCTGGCCGGTCAGCGAGTCGGCGACCAGCAGGATTTCGTGCGGATCCGAAACCTTCCTGATCTCGGCCATTTCGGCCATCAAAGGTTCGTCGATATGGGTGCGGCCGGCCGTGTCGAGGATGACCACGTCATGGCCGCCGAGCCTCGCCGCCTGCACGGCGCGGCGCGCGATCTCGACCGGCGACTGGCCGGCGATGATCGGCAGAGTCGCGACCCTGACCTGCTCGCCGAGTTGGCGTAGCTGCTCCTGCGCGGCCGGGCGGCGCGTGTCGAGCGAGGCCATCAGAACCTTCTTGTTCTGGCGGTCGGTCAGGCGTTTGGCGATCTTGCCGGTCGTCGTCGTCTTGCCCGAACCTTGCAGGCCGACCATCATGATCACGACCGGGGCGGGCGCGTTGAGGTCGATCGCCACGCCCTCGGCGCCGAGCATGTCGACCAGTTCGTCATGGACGATCTTGACGACCATCTGGCCGGGCTTGATGCTTTTCAGCACTGCTGCTCCGACGGCTTTCTCGCGCACCTTGTCGGTAAAGGAACGCACCACCTCGAGCGCGACGTCGGCCTCCAGCAGCGCGCGGCGAACCTCGCGCAGCGCAGCCGCGACATCTGCCTCCGACAGCGCGCCGCGGCCGGTCAGGCCGTTCAATATCGATCCAAGCCGCTCTTGTAGGCTCTCGAACATTTCTTTCCCTTTCTCCGGTCATTTCGACCCGAGAGGTAATACGTTCGCGTCGGCGTTCCAATCCGAGCATTGGCCAGAACCAAAAGCACCCGGGGGCGCATTGCGCTGCCGGGTGTTGGCCTCCAGGATCGTTTTTTAAAAGCTTTCGCCTTGAGAGGCTCTGCGTCCTGGTAGGCTGCTCGGAGTTGTCACTCGTCGCGGATTTGGCGGCTTTAGAAAGGAACTGGCCCGAAAAGTCAAGGTCCGCCTGACACAGCCCGACGTCCGCGCATCGATGGACCAAAGCTAGCGGGATGACTGGCTATACGCGGCGGCGTATAAGCGATACCGCCGAATGGGCCGGCGACATCGATTGCGGAGCAAGAATTGACTGACACGGCAGCTTCGCCCAACCGCATCTCAGCCGAATCCACCGCCTTCACGGTCATCCTGGCGGTCAGCGTCTGCCATCTGATCAACGATGTCATGCAGTCGCTGCTCTCGGCCATCTACCCGATGCTGAAGGCCGATTTCGGTCTCGATTTCCGGCAGATCGGTCTTCTGACCATGATGTTTCAGGTGACGGCATCCGTTCTCCAGCCGGCCATCGGTCTCTACACGGACCGCAGGCCGATGCCCTATTCGCTGCCGCTTGGCATGGCCTCGTCTCTGGTCGGCCTGATGTTTCTGGCGTTCGCAGATCAGTATTCCTTGTTGCTCGCCGGCGCGGCTTTCATCGGTCTGGGCTCGGCCATCTTCCATCCGGAATCCTCGCGCGTCGCGCGCATGGCCTCGGGCGGCCGCTACGGCATGGCGCAGTCTTTCTTCCAGGTCGGCGGCAATTTCGGCCAGGCACTGGGCCCGCTGCTGGCTGCATTCATCGTCGTCCCGCGCGGCCAGGCAAGCGTCGCTTGGTTTGCGCTCGCCGCCTTTGTCGGCATGATCATCCTTTGGCAGGTCGGCGGCTGGTACAGCCGTTACCGTCTGGCCGCGGCCAAGCGCGCGCCGGTGAGCACAGTTATGCCCTTTACCAAGCGCACCACCTTGATCGCTCTCGCCGTTCTCGTGGCGCTGACTTTCTCGAAGAACGTCTATATGGCCAGCCTGTCCAGCTACTACACCTTCTACGTGATCGAGAAGTTCAGCGTCTCGGTGCAGCATTCGCAGGTTCTGCTGTTCGTCCTGCTCGGGGCGGCGGCGGTCGGCACCATCATCGGCGGACCGCTCGGCGACAGGATCGGCGCCAAAGCCGTGATCTGGTTTTCGATTCTCGGCGTGCTGCCGTTCACCTTGGCGATGCCTTATGCGGATCTGTTCTGGACGGGTGTCCTGTCGGCGTTCATCGGCCTGATCATGGCGTCCGCTTTCCCGGCGATCGTCGTGTTTGCCCAGGAATTGATGCCGGGACGGGTCGGCATGGTCGCCGGCATCTTCTTCGGTTTTGCCTTCGGCATGGGCGGCATAGCCGCCGCGGTTCTCGGGGTCGTCGCGGACGCCAGGGGCCTCGCCTATGTGTATTCGATCTGCTCGTTCCTGCCCCTGCTCGGCTTGCTGACCGTCTTTCTGCCGGATATGCGCGTGGTGGGAAAAAATCCGGCGGCGTAGACGCGTCGAAACGAGCGACCCCGATCGACGATTAGCAATGGCGCAAAAAAACCGCCGGAGACCGGCGGTTTTTCTTGTATCCGATGTACGCCTAGAAGTTAGCGGACAACATAGACGATCTGACGCGAACTGGCGTCGACCAGCACCGGCTGACCGTTCACATAGACATAGCGATACTCGTAGTCGGGGATCTCGCGCAGTTGGACAGTCTCGGGCAGGCTGGCGCCAACCACAACTTCGCCATCCAGATAGACTGGGTCGCCCTGGTTGGACGTGATGTAGGTACGCACCTGCTCCGGCGGATCGATGACGGTTCCTGCTGCGCCACCGGCAATCACGCCCGCCGCGCCGCCCACTGCCGCGCCGATAGGTCCGCCGATAATCGCTCCCGCAACAGCGCCGGTTACGCCGCCTGAAACAGCTCCGGCATCGCCGCCGCCCTGATCGGCAGGCGCTTCGACGATCTGGACCCCGGAATCAGCCGGACGTTCCGTTAGAACGACCTGAGCGCCACCGTAATCGCCGGTCAGATAGTCGGAATAGACCCAACCATCGGCGACCTTGCACCATTTGCTGTCCTGGAGGCAACCCTCGAGGCCGGCCGACTGTCCAACGCCCAGCATGCCGACCACCGGGAAGTTGGGGCCGGGGCCAGCGCGGACGTTGAGGTCGGTGATTGCAGTGACAGACGACTGGGCTAAAGCTGCGCCTGACAAGGAAATAAGCACCGCCGCGGCGGCGGAAAGCATCAATTTCTGTTTCATTTGAAAAACTCCGTTCGTTGTCCCATCAGGATTGGACAACGGCCCTGGCGTTCATGAGTTCCCCAAGAGCGCGGGTCAAAGACATTAAAACTCGAAACCGAAGCACCTGATGCTGTTTTTGACCTTACGGACGCCCAGGACCGATGTGACAAATCCGCTTCGAAAGCTCCTGAATATGCTCTCTTGGTGTGTCCAGCGCGGTGCAAACACGTTTGCGCAACATTTTTTCCGATCACAACATCGACATCTTCCGCAATTACATCGCGCGACGAGAAAGAAGTGCTTGATCGAGCTCGCGTTCTTTGGCATCCGCCCGAGTGTCGCGGCTACGTCGTAGCCATTTCTTAACGGTGACAAGCGAACATATTGCAGGCAAAATCCCCGTCCGGACATGTTCAGGCAACTCAGGAGAAAAGCATGGCAATTCTTGCCAAGGGAAAAATTTTCGGCGCGGCCTTCGCGCTGTTCGGACTGACGGCCGGCGCGGCACAGGCGGCCCAATGCGGCAATGACGCCGGGGGTTTCGAAAACTGGAAGGCGGAGTTCAGCCAAGAAGCCGCAAGCCAGGGAATCGGCTCCAAAGCTCTCAACGCCCTGGCCAAAACGACCTACGCCCGGAAGACGATTTCGGCAGACCGCAACCAGAAGAGTTTCAAGCTTACGCTCGATCAGTTCATGGCCAAGCGCGGCGGCACGACTATTGCCTCGAAGGGGAAGTCGCTGAAGAAAGAGAATGCCGCGCTCTTTGAAAGTCTCGAACAGCGCTATGGCGTGCCGGCTGGCCCGCTTTTGGCCATTTGGGGAATGGAAACCGGTTTCGGAGGCTTTCTCGGCAACCAGAACACGATTTCCGCGGTGGCGACGCTCGCCTATGACTGCCGGCGCTCGGAATTTTTCACCAATCAGCTCTATGCAGCGCTGCAGTTGATCGACAGGGGAACGCTGAGCCCCTCCGCCGTTGGCGCGGCGCATGGCGAGATCGGTCAGACGCAGTTTCTGCCGGCCAACGTGCTGCGGTATGGTGCGGACGGCGACGGCAACGGCAGGATAGACATGGTTCGGTCCAAGGCCGACGCGCTCGCGTCAACGGCCAACTTCCTGCGCGGTCATGGCTGGTCCGCCGGGGGCGGTTATCAGCCTGGCCAAGGCAATTTCGGCGCGTTGCAGGGCTGGAATGCGGCCAAGGTCTATCAGCAGGCGATCGCCATCATAGGCGCGGAGATCGACGGCTGACTGGCGGTTTCCGCATCAGTGAATCAGAAAAAACTCGGCGTCACCGCCGGGTTTTTGCTGACCGGGTTTGACCTCGAAGTCGGCGGATCGCTGCGTGGCCAGGATCAGGCAGCTTTCTTCTTCGGCGTAATCAGGCCGCGCTCGACCAGCAATTCGGCTATCTGCACGGCATTCAGCGCGGCGCCCTTGCGCAGATTGTCGGATACGATCCACATGGCCAAACCATTGTCGACCGTCGAATCCTCGCGGATGCGCGAGATAAAGGTCGCGTCCTCGCCGGCCGATTCGAGCGGCGTGATATAGCCGCCATCCTCGCGCTTGTCCAAAACCTGGCAGCCGGGCGCTTCGCGCAGGATGTCGCGCGCCTCGTCGGCGGTGATCGGATTCTCGAACTCGATGTTGACCGCTTCGGAATGGCCGATGAACACCGGCACGCGAACGCAGGTCGCGGTCAGCTTGATCTTGGGATCGAGCATTTTCTTGGTCTCGGCCACCATCTTCCATTCTTCCCTGGTGAAACCGTCGTCGAGGAAGTCGTCGATATGGGGAATGACATTGAAGGCGATGCGCTTGGTGAACTTCTTCGATTCGACCGAGTCGGCCACGAAAACCGCGCGGGTCTGCGTGAACAGCTCGTCCATGCCTTCCTTGCCGGCGCCCGACACCGATTGATAGGTGGCGACGACAACGCGCTTGATTTTAGCGAAATCGTGCAGGGGCTTCAGCGCCACCAC
>JBGTLX010000281.1:0-3433 GCA_041743855.1 Rhizobiaceae bacterium
AGCTTGAGTGAACCGTCCGTCCGGGCCTGTTTCAGCGCTGTGCAGGCGGATCACCGACGTTTTGGTGTGCGTGTCGATGTCGTCGGACTTCGCGCCTTCCGCCATGACGATCGAAACGCAGCCTTTCGGCGAGATCACGTCTTTCACGAAGAACGCCGTTTCCGACATCATCGGCCCCCAGCCGGCCTCGTACCAGCCGACCGAGCCGTCATCGAACAGCACCTGCAAATGCCCGTAATTGTACATTTTCGGATCGATCTCGCCGGTGAGGCGCAGGCCCATGCCGCGCACCTGCACGGGTTTTGCGTCGGTGATCTGGCACATCACGTCGAGATAATGCACGCCGCAATCGACCAGCGGCGACGTCGTCTGCATCAGCGCCTTGTGCGTGTCCCAGGTGGCGCCGCTCGACTGCTGGTTCAGATTCATGCGGAAGACGTAAGGGCCGCCGAGTTTACGCGCTTCCTCGATCAGCCTGATCCAGGACGGGTGGTGGCGGAGGATGTAGCCGACGACCAGCTTCTTTCCGTTGGCCTTGGCAGCGGCAACCGCGCGACGGGCATCGGCCACCGTCGTCGCCAACGGCTTTTCGACGAAGACGTGGCAGCCCGCTTCGAGCGCCATCACCGCATAGTCGGCATGGCTGTCGGAATAGGTGTTGATCGAGGCGATGTCGGGTTTTTCGTCGCGCAGGGCATCCTCGAAGGATTTTTTGATACCGTAGCCTTCGAGTTCGGCAGGCAACGCCACATCGGAACGGTTGACCAGCCCCGCAATCTGAAAACCCGGGTTGGCTTGATAGGCGAGCGCATGGCTGCGGCCCATATTGCCGAGCCCGGCGACCAGCACGCACAGAGGAGGTTGCGAACTCACTTGACCGCCCCCGACGTGATGCCGCGGATCAGCTGCCGCGAGAAGATGAGATAGAGGATGAGCACCGGCAGGATGGCCAGCGACAATGCCGCCAGCACCGCGTTCCAGTTGGTGACGTACTGGCCGATGAACATTTGCGAGCCGAGTGTGATGGTTTTCGTGGCTTCGGACGGCGCGAGAATGAGCGGGAACCAGAGATCGTTCCAGATCGGGATCATCGTGAAGACGGCGACCGTCGCCATGGCCGGGCGGACCAGCGGCAGCACCAGCCGAAAGAAGATGCGGTATTCGGACAGACCGTCGATTCTGCCGGCGTTCTTCAGATCGTCCGACACCTGCTTCATGAATTCCGACAGGATGAACACGGCGAGCGGCAGCCCCTGCGCCGTATAGACCAGGACCAGTGCGGTCAGCGTGTTGATCAGCCCGCCCGCCACCATCAGATTGAGGATCGCCACCGTGCCGAGGCGGATCGGGATCATGATGCCGAGCGCCAGATAGAGGCCCATCAGCGAATTGCCGCGAAACCGGTATTCCGACAGCGCGAAGGCGGCCATGGCGCCGAACAAAAGCACGAAGAACAGCGAGCCGAGCGTGACGATGAAGCTGTTTGCGAAATATGTCGCGAAGTTTCCACCCTGCAGTGCGGTCTCATAGCCGATCAGGGTGAAGGTTTCGGCATTGGGCAGCGCCAGCGGATCGCCGAAGATGGCACGCCTGGACTTGAACGAGTTGATGACGATCAGGAAGATCGGAAACAGCGCGATGACTGTGTAGGTCAGGAGCACTGCATGGGCGGCGATCGATCGCGGCAAAGAGTGGGTGGCCCGGCTCATCCCAAAAATCCTAGAGCTGGTAGCGGCGAATGCGCCGCTGGATGCCGAACAGATAGAGCGAGACGCCGGCCAGAATAATCAGGAACATGACCGTCGCCACGGTCGCGCCGAGATGCCGGTCGCCGAGTTGCGCCTGGAAGCCGAAGAACGTCCGGTAGAGCAGGGTGCCGAGAATGTCTGTCGAGAAATTCGGGCCGCCAAGCCCGCTCTGGACCGAATAGATTAGGTCGAAGGCGTTGAAATTGCCGACGAAGGTCAGCACCGAGATGATGCCGATGGCGGGCAACACCAGCGGCAGCTGGATCTTCCAGAACTGGCTCCAGCCGGTGATGCCGTCGCATTCGGCGGCTTCGATCACCTCGTCGGGGATCGACAGCAGCGCCGCGTAGATCAGCATCATCGGGATGCCGACATATTGCCAGACGGAAATCAGCGAGACGGTGACCAACGCGGTTTCGGGCAGGCCGAGCCACGGCGCGAACAGGCTTTTCAGACCGATCAGGTCGAGCAGATAGGGCGATACGCCCCACAGCGGCGACAGGATCAGCTTCCAGATGAAGCCGACGATGACGAAGGAGAGTATTGTGGGGATAAAGATGGCGGTGCGGTAGAAGCCGCTGAAGCGAAGGCGCGGGCTCGACAGCAGCGCAGCCAGCAGGATGCCGATCGGGTTCTGGACCAGCATGTGGATGCCGAAGAAGGCAAAATTGTTGGAAAGCGCGTTCCAGAAGCGGTCGGCGAGCAGCGGGTCGCCGAACAGGCGCTCGAAATTGGCGAGGCCGACGAATTGCTGGATGCCGCCGACATTGACGAAGAGCGACAAGCGCAGCGTTTCGAACAGGGGGTAGATCATGACGACCGAATAAACGGCGACCGCAGGGGCGAGAAATATCGCGATGTGCAAGCGCATCGGTCTTTTGTGGATTGTCGCTTCGCTGACCATGGTTGATTGCCGATTTTCGGGGTCGCCGCGCTGACGGAGAGCTTACCCTCCCCCTTGCGGGGAGGGTCGGTGAGCGATTGAAGCAAAGCGGAAATTGCGAGACGGGGTGGGGGTGGTTGAGACAGAGCGCTTCGTCTCCACCCCCACCCCGCGTCATAAACCTCGCGTGCCGCTCGGTTTCCTCCAACCCTCCCCGCAAGGGGGAGGGTTCAGAGCCTGGCTTTACTGAGCCGGCTTGTACCAGCTGTCGAGACCCTTCTGCAGGATCTCGCCGGCCGCTTCCGGCGTGTCGGTGCCGTTGATGACATTGGCCGATTCGCGCCATGTTTCCAGGTCGATGTTGGGCTGGCCGCGACCAACAATGGCGGCGGTGTGCCGGATCGTCGTCTTGCAGTCGTCGCGCCACGAGACGAACTCCTGGGCCAGTGGGTTTTCAAGCGGCACCGGATTTGAGTTCAGGCTGAAGAAGCCGGGCGAGGCGTTGGCGTAGATCTGCGCGAACTCGGTCGAGGCGACCCAGCTCAGGAATTTCTTCGCCGCTTCCTGGTTCGGCGACTTGGCGTTGAGGCCGATGCCGATGTCGTTGTGGTCGGAGATATAGCATTCGTCGCCGGCGGATTTGACCGGCGGCTTGAACGCACCCATCTCGAAGTCGACCTGCGGCTCGAATACCGAGATCTCCCACGAGCCGGCCGGGAAGATGGCGGCGCGGCCGAGCGTGAACAGGTTCTGGCTGTCTGGGTAGGTCTGCGCCTCGAAACCGTCGCCGAGATAGGGCTTC
>JBGTLX010000282.1:0-4712 GCA_041743855.1 Rhizobiaceae bacterium
CCCGTCGGCAAACGACACGACGCCGTAATACATGAGGTAGAGCGTGCCAGCGACCGCGGCGAGGCAGGCACCCATGATGAAGGTGATCGAGATGGTGCGATCGACGTCGATGCCGAGCAGAGCAGCCATCTTGCGATCCTGTTCGCAGGCGCGCTGGGCGCGGCCGAGCGCGGTGCGGTTGACGATGTACCAGAAGATAGTGAGCAGCGCGACCGTCACCACGACGATGATGATCTGCTTCAGCGAGATCGAGATGCCGAAGACGTTATAAACCTGGTTGACCATCGGCGGGATCGGCTTGTTGCGCGGCCCCTGGGTGACTTGCACGAAATTCGACAGCGCGATCGACATGCCGATCGCGGTGATCAGCGGGGCCAGCCGGAACGAGCCGCGCAGCGGCCGATAGGCCAGTTTCTCGATCGTCCAGCTGTAGAGGCTGGTCAGCAGCATCGCCACGATCATCATGATCAGCAGGAACAGCACCACCGAGACGCCGGCGAAAACGCTGACCAGGAACAGGAACACAATCAGCGCGATGAACGCTCCGATCATGAAGATGTCGCCATGGGCGAAATTGATCATGCCGATGATACCGTAGACCATCGTGTAGCCGATTGCGATCAGCCCATAAATTGATCCCAGAGTCAGCCCGTTGACAAGCTGCTGGACGAAATACTCCATGTTTTACTCGGCTCCCCGGGAATGTCGCCTGTGGGCGCATTCCTTTTTGATATTTCCCCTGCTCCTAAAGTTTCGAACCCGGATTGCAATGTCAATTCCTAACACGACGGCAATTCGTACCGCACCGCTTGGAGGCATCGCTTAACCCCGATCCGCCTTTTGGACCATCGCGGAAGCTAGCATTGGCACAACGCAATGTCTTTGATGAATCGTCGCCTTTCCAGCCTCGATACGAAAATAAATCCAGCATTCGCTGAAAATGCGCGGGATCGTTGCGTCGGCGCAACCGCTCGTCACGCCACGACGAAGCCATGCGCGAACGGATCGCGGTCGTCGATGACGATGGTGTTGAGGCCCGTCATCCGCGCCCATCCGCCGATCGACGGGATGATGGCGGGTTTGCCGCCGACCGCCGTTTCGCTCTCGATGCGACCCGCAAACAGCGAGCCGATAATTGATTCATGAACGAAAGCGTCGCCTGTCTTCAGCCTGCCTTTGGCATGCAACTGCGCCATGCGCGCCGACGTGCCGGTACCGCACGGCGACCGGTCGATCGCCTTGTCGCCGTAGAAGACGGCGTTTCGCGCATCCGCTTCCCGATGCCTCGGCGCGCCGGTCCATAGTATGTGCGAAAGACGGTTTATGTCCGGGTTTTCCGGATGGACGAATGCGTATTTCTCGTTGAGCAGCCGGCGGACGACCGGGCTCCAGGCGATCAATTCGCCGGCCGAATGATCGGCGATGTCGCGAAAATTCGCCTGAGGCTCGACGATCGCGTAAAAATTGCCGCCATAGGCGACGTCGACCTTGATCTCGCCGAGTTGCGGGCAGTCGACTGTCAATCCCCCCGCGTAAAGGAAGGATGGCACGTTGGTGATGCGCACCTCCTCGACATAGTCGCCGACTTGTTTGTATTCGGCCACTACCAGCCCCGCCGGCGTGTCGAGTTTCAGCACGCCCGGAATCTTCGGCCGGACCAGCCCCTGCTCGATGGCGAAAGTCACCGTGCCGATCGTGCCGTGTCCGCACATCGGCAGGCAGCCCGAGGTCTCGATGAACAGGATGCCGATGTCGCAATCGGGCCGCGTCGGCGGATAGAGGATCGAGCCGGACATGACATCATGGCCGCGCGGCTCGAACATCAGGCCGGTCCTGATCCAGTCGAACTCGGCCAAAAAATGCGCCCGCCGCTCCATCATGGTCGCGCCGTCGAGCAGCGGCCCGCCGCCCGCCACCAGCCGCACCGGATTGCCGCAGGTATGGCCGTCGATGCAGAAGAACGTATGGCGGGTCATGTCAGCAATTGTCCTCAGAAGCGCTGGCCGGAAAAGGGAGAAAGATCGATCGCCGAAACTTGCCCCGAAATCAGGTCGCGGATCAATCGCCCGGTCGCTGCGGCCTGCGTCTTGCCGAGATGGCCATGGCCGAAGGCATAAAACACGCCCGGATGGTTTTTGGCGCGCCCGATGACCGGCATCGAATCCGGCAGCGACGGGCGGAACCCCATCCATTCGCGGCCACCGCTTGCATCCAGCCCCGGCATGAATTGCTGCGCCTTGTGCAGCATGGCTTTCGACCGTGCGAAATTCGGCGCGCGGCTCAGCCCGCCGAACTCGACCGCGCCGCCGACGCGCACGCCGTCTTCGAGCGGCGTGACGACAAAACCATGGCCGGAAAAGATCAGCATCCGCTTCACGTCGAAGGCGGATTTCGGCAGCGTCGTGTTGTAGCCCCGCTCGGTCTCCAGCGGGATTTTTTCCCCAATTTGTCTTGCCAGACGACGTGACCACGCGCCGGCGCAGATGATCGTGTTGGCGGCTTTCAGCGCCGTTCCGTCAGCAAGACGAATGGTCGCTCCATCGGGCGAGGGTTCGATGCGTTCGGCCTGGGCTTGGACGAAGCGCGCGCCTTTGCTTTCGGCGTATCGCCAGATCGCCTTGCCGAAATCCTTCGGATCGGCGGCCGTCCTCCAGCCGGGTACGAACGTGCCGCGCACAAACTGCTTTGACAGGCCCGGCTGCAGGGCGGCGAGTTCGTCGCGGTCCACATGCCGGTACTCGATCCCGAAACGGTCGCGCGCCGCCCATCCCGGCAGCGATGCGCGGAACTCCGCATCGCTTTCGTAAAGTTCCAGCGAGCCGTCCTCGCGCAACATGTTTTTGGTGCCGGAGCGGTCCATCAGCGACATCCACTCGGACTCGGCGAGCTGCATCAACCCGGCCTGCGCGGCAAGGCTTGCCTCGTAGTTTTTGGCAGCGCCCGCGCGCCAGAACCGCCACAGCCAGGGCAGCAGCGTCAGCAGATAGGTTGGGGGGATGCTGAGCGGTCCGAGCGGGTCGGCAAGCCATCCCGGCAGCTTGCGCATCATGCCCTTGTGCGCCAGCGGCAGCACATCGGAAAAGGCGAAAGCCGATGCGTTGCCGGAACTGGTCTCCTCGCAGATGCCGGTGCGGTCGATGACGGCGACGCTCTGGCCTGCTTCGGCGAGATAGGCGGCGACGCAGATGCCGACAATACCCCCGCCGATGATGAGGGTGTCGGGGGTACTTCCTTCTCCCCTTTCACGGGGAGAAGGTGCCCGAAGGGCGGATGAGGGGCGGGACGGCATGTTCGTCGCTTCAAACCTTCCAGCACCCTGTGCTGCTCCTCATCTGGCTGCCGCCATCTTCTCCCCGTGAACGGGAGAAGAAACCTGTCTGCCTCAAAACTTCGGCAATTCAGGCCTGACCGCCAGCGCATCCATCACGATTTTCTCCACCATCGCCCGCCGTTCGCCCTGGAGCGGCATGCGCGGCATGCGCACGCGGTCGTTGGTGCCGATCGCATGCACTTCCGCCAGCTTGATGTTCTGGACCAGATAGGTGGACACGTCGAGATCGAGCAGCGGCCGGAACCAGCGGTAAATCGCCAGCGCTTCGTCGCGGCGCCCTTGCCTCATCAACTGGTAGATCGCCACCGTCTCGCGCGGAAACGCCGTGACCAGACCGGCCACCCAGCCGATCGCCCCGACGCTCAGCGCCTCGAAAGCCAGATTGTCGACGCCGGTGAACAGATCGAAGCGGTCGCCGAAGCGGTTGACGATCTCGGTTGAGCGGCGAATGTCGTCGGAGGATTCCTTGATCGCCACGAACAGCGGATCGGACGCCAGTTCCTCCATCACCGCCACGGTGACATCGACGCGGTAGGCCATGCGGTTGGAATAGATCATCACCGGCAGGCCGCCGGCCGACGCCACGGCCTTCAGCGTGGCGACTGTCTCGTCGGGGTTGGTGTGATAGATCGGGCTCGGCACGATCATCAGCCCGTCCGCCCCGGCGCCGGCCGCCAGTTTCGCCAGGGCCGCGCCCTCGCGTGTGCCGGCCTCGTTGATCGTCAGCAACACCGGCCTTCCACCGGCAACGCCCTGAGCCGTCTTAAAAACCGCGAGCTTCTCGTCATTCGACAGCATAGGTCCTTCGCCGAGCGAGCCGCAGACGATGATGCCATCGCAGCCGGCCTCCATCTGCACCGCAAAGCAGCGCTCCATCTCGGCATGATCGAGACGGTCATCCTCGGTGAACTTCGTCGTAACGGCAGGAAACACACCGGCCCACATGAGCTTTCTCCATCTGATATATCAGGCGTGTATTCCGCCTTTAGCCAACCTGTCAATTGAATTCCCAGAGTGATATATCAGTTCTATGGAATTGACACTTGACCCCCCCCCGAAAACCAAACCCGTCGAGCCGGCCTCGGCGAAAGCCTATATAGCGCTCGAGCAACTGATCGTGACTCTCGATCTGGCGCCAGGCAGCGTCACCACCGAAGGCGTGCTGATCGAGCGGCTCGGCTTCGGCCGCACGCCCGTGCGTGAGGCGATCCAGCGGCTTGCCTGGGAGGGGTTGCTCGAGATAAGGCCCCGCGCCGGACTCGGCGTCGCCCCGCTCATTGGGGAGGACTGGCTGCGCGTCGTCGAGGCGCGCCGGGGCGTCGAAATCATCCTGGCCCGCTCGGCCGCAAGACTGGTGACGCGCCACGCCGCCTTCGCCTTT
>JBGTLX010000283.1:0-3284 GCA_041743855.1 Rhizobiaceae bacterium
TTCCTGCCGCAGGCGCCGGAGCGGCTGCGCATGCCCGATCTGCCTGGCGGCGACGGCGATACGGGTTTGCCCGATGACGGGCCGATGGACAATTCCTGGCTGGAGTTGCAGGCGCTGGTCGGCACCGTCGAGCCGACCGAACTGATCGATCCGACCATCGAGCCGGAGCGGCTGCTCTACCGGCTGTTCCATGAGCATGGCGTCCGTGTATTCGAGGGCGTACGCGTCGCCGACGACTGCACCTGCTCACAGGAAAAAATCCGCGGCATTCTCGGCGGCTTCACCGCGCAAGAAATCGCCGACAGCACTGAGGACGGCCGCATCCGCGTCGCCTGCGAATTCTGCTCCAAGGAGTATGATTTCGACCCGGCCGAGTTTGTTAAAGCGTGAGCGTGCCCTCCCGCTTGAGGGAGGGAAAAAACAAGTGTCGCCGAGCGAAATGGCTAGTGTTTTGCGCAAGCCGGCCGGCTTTTCCTGCCTAAGCCATTGATAGTCAAAGTGCGCAAAATTCCAGTTTTTGCTGGCAAGTCGTTGAAAATCAGGGAAACCGCTAGCTTACTCAAGCTGATCGCGCGGGTTCGATTCCCGCCGCCCGCTCCAGCTTCTCACGCCTTGACCTCTGAACGCGGGCGTTTCAGAAGCCTGCGACAAGTCCGCACAATCCGGAGCACAGTCGTGGCCGCCCTGAAATCGCTGATCGAATCGCGCCGCTTTGACCTGGCTATCACTGTCCTGATCGTCATCAACGCGATCACGCTCGGCCTCGAAACCTCACCCGGCGCGGTTGCCGCTTTCGGCCCGCTGCTGACGGCGATCGACCGCGCGATCCTCGCCGTATTCGTCGTCGAACTGGCGATCCGGGCGATCGTCTACCGGGCGGATTTCTTTCGCGATCCGTGGCGCATCTTCGATCTCGTCGTCATCGGTTTCGCGCTGCTGCCCGCGACTGGCCCGCTCTCGGTGCTGAGGGCGCTGCGCATCCTCAGGGTCCTGCGCCTGATCAGCATCGTGCCGTCGCTACGCCGCGTCGTCACCGGCTTCATCACCGCTTTGCCCGGCATGGGTTCGATCATGCTGCTGCTCGGGCTGATGTTTTATGTCTTCGCGGTGATGGCGACGAAGCTCTACGGCACGTCCTTTCCCGACCTGTTCGGCGGCATCCCGGAATCCCTCTACACGCTGTTCCAGGTGATGACGCTCGAGGGCTGGTCGGACGGCGTGGTGCGTCCGGTCATGGAAATCTATCCGAACGCGTGGCTTTTCTTCATCCTGTTCATCATCGCGACATCGTTCACCGTGCTCAACCTGTTCATCGGCGTCATCGTTGCCGCCATGGAGGCCGAGCACGACGCCGAGGAATCAGCTGCACGGGCGACGATTCATAGCGATCAAATCAGCATTTTGGCGGAAATCCGCGAATTGCGCGAGGAAGTCCGGGAATTGGCTGCGCGGAAGTAAGACGTTAGCCGGCGCGAAAATGCTTCGACAGTTTTAGCCCCTGTGCCTGATAGTTAGAGCCGAGATCGGCGCCGTAAAGGGCCTTCGGCCGCGACAGCATGTGCTCGTAGACCAGCCGGCCGACGATCTGGCCGTGCTCGAGGATGAACGGCACCTCGTGGCTGCGCACCTCGAGCACCGCGCGGCTGCCCGCCCCGCCGGCGCTCGAATGCCCAAAACCCGGATCGAAAAAGCCGGCATAATGCACCCGGAATTCGCCGACCAGCGGGTCGAACGGCGTCATCTCGGCGGCATGGAGCGGCGGCACATGCACCGCCTCCCGGCTCACCAGAATGTAGAACTCGTCGGGGTCGAGGATGAGTTCGCCGGCGCCGCGATTGTAGAGCGGCTCCCAGAAATCGTGCAGATCGTGCGCGCCGCGCTGGTCGACATCCACGATGCCCGTATGGTGCTTGCCCCGGTAGCCGACCAGCCCGTTCGCGTCGCCTGCGAGATCAATCGACAGGCCGATGCCGCCGCCCGAAATGTTGGGAACGTCCGACGCCACCAGCGTCTCCGTCTGGTGCAAGGCGTGGAGTTCGGCTTCCGACAAAAGCGCATTCCCTCGGCGAAACCGTATCTGCGACAGGCGCGAGCCGGTGCGTGCGCCGATCGGAAAGGTGCGCGGACTGACTTCGAGGTAAAGCGGCCCCGAATACCCGGCCGGTATCTTGTCGAATTCCTGGCCGTTGTCGGTCATCACGCGGGTGAAGATGTCGAGCCGCCCGGTCGAGCTTTTCGGATTGGCCGACGCCGAAATGCCCGCCGGCAGGTTTAGGCTTTCGATAAGCGGCACGATATAGACGCAACCGGTCTCCAGCACCGCGCCATTTTTCAGGTCGATCTCGTGCAGTTTTAGCCGGTCGAGCTTTTCGGCGACGCGGTGCGCGGGTCCGGGCAAAAAACTCGCGCGCACCCGCCACGCCTTCTCTCCGAGCCTTAGATCGAGGCTGGCCGGCTGGATCTGGTCGGCGTCGAGCACGCGCCCCGAGATGAGCGCTCCGGACTGGAACAGCGCCGAAATCTCCTGGTCCGGAAGAATGCCAGTCTGCCGCAAATTTTTGCTCCGCTCTCGGTTTGGAGGTTTAGCAACCGGCATGATTGACGCAAGCGGGCCTCAAGTCTAATAGTCGTTTATCCCGTGGTGATTTGGCCGGTCGGCTTGCAGCCACGTTAAACAAATCGCTAAAGGACCGTCGGGCCGAGAGGCCATATGGACCGGTTGCGATTTTTCGCCGCCGGTTTTTTGTTATTCGAGGACGTGTCATGACAAGCACCAAAGAGCGCAACTGGAAGCCCGCGACGAAGCTCGTGCATTCCGGCTCGCTGCGCTCGCAGTTCGGCGAAACGTCCGAGGCGATGTTCCTGACGCAGGGCTATGTCTATGACACCGCGCAGGCGGCCGAAGCGCGCTTTAAGGGCGAGGAGCCCGGCTTCATCTATTCGCGCTACGCCAACCCCACTGTCGACATGTTCGAGAAACGCATGTGCGCGTTGGAGGGCGCCGAGGACGCGCGCGCCACCGCATCCGGCATGGCGGCGGTAACGGCGGCGATCCTGTGCGGCCTGAAAACCGGCGACCACATCGTCGCGGCGCGGGCGCTGTTCGGCTCCTGCCGTTGGGTGGTCGAGACGCTGGCGCCGAAATACGGCATCGAGACGACTCTGGTCGACGGCCGCGACATCGCCAACTGGGAAAAGGCGGTCAAGGCCAACACAAAGCTGTTCTTCCTCGAAAGCCCGACCAATCCGACGCTGGAAGTGGTCGACATAGCCGCCGTCGCGAA
>JBGTLX010000284.1:0-1551 GCA_041743855.1 Rhizobiaceae bacterium
AGCCAACCGCGTCTCGATAAGCCGCGCGCGTTCGGCTTTGCGCCAGCGCGCGACATCCACCCAGGCAACCGGGTCGGCTTGCACGCCAGCGGCGTCGAAACCGGGCTGCAACTCGTGCATGAAGCACGGCGGCGACGCATAGTGCGCAGTGCCCTTGTTTTCCTTGTCGTCCATCTAGCGCCTTCGTAGCGTTGATTTCGGTTCAGCGTAGGCGCTGCGGACCATGGCGATTGGCCGGATGGCGACATGCGAGCCTGCCTGCGTGTCGCAATGCTCTTGGATCAATGGCATTCGAAAGCTGTCGTCATGCCGTCATGCCGCTTTGCTGGACTTGGTCCGTGGTTGGCGGTTAGGTTCGCTTGGTAGCCGGTTTCAGGCAGTTGGATTGAGGAGAGACACCATGAGCGAGATGCTTCACCCGATATCACGACGCTCGTTTCTGGCGGGCAGCGCTGCTACCGGGGCCATTGTCGTGCTGCACCCGTTTTCGGCCCGTGCGCAGGCCAACCAGGCGCATCTCCGGATCATGGAGACCACCGACCTGCATGTGCACGTTTTCCCGTACGACTATTACGGCGACAAGCCCAACGACACGATGGGCGTGGCGCGCACGGCCTCGATCATCGACCAGATCCGCGCCGAGGCGACCAATTCGATCCTGCTCGACAATGGCGACTTCCTGCAGGGCAACCCTATGGGCGACTACATCGCCTATGAGCGCGGCATGAAGGAAGGCGACGTCCATCCGATCATCAAGGCGATGAACGTGCTCGGCTACGACTGTTCGACGCTCGGCAATCACGAATTCAATTACGGCCTCGACTTCATGTTCAAGGTGCTGGCGGGAGCAAATTTCCCATTTGTCTGCGCCAATCTGACGAAGGGCGAGCTTGCCGCCAATGCGCGCGACGACGACCTGTTTCTAAAACCCTACGTGATCCTGGACAAGACGATCAAGGATGGATCCGGCGCGGAACACCCGATCCGCATTGGCCTGATCGGCTTCGTGCCGCCGCAGATCATGACCTGGGACTCGCGCCACCTTGCCGGCAAGGCGATGACCCGCGACATCGTGAAGGCGGCCGAAGCCTGGGTTCCCCAGATGAAGGAAGAGGGCGCGCAGATTATCATCGCCCTGTCGCATTCCGGCATCGGCCCGGCGCAATATTCGGAGAATCTGGAGAACGCGTCGCTGGTTCTTGCCGGCGTCGAAGGCATCGACGCGATCGTGACTGGCCACAGCCATCTCGATTTTCCGGGCTCCAAGTTCGACGGGGTCGAAGGGGTCGACAACGCCAAGGGTACGATCGGCGGCAAGCCCGGCGTCATGGGTGGTTTCTGGGGCTCGCATCTCGGCCTGATCGACCTGATGCTGGAGCGCGACGGCAATGATTGGAAAATCGCCGGATCGACGGCCGAGGCCCGGCCGATTTCCGAACGCGTCGACGGCAAGGTGAAGGCTCTCGTCGACAGCAAGCCCGAGGTCGAGGGGGCCGCGAAGGACGACCACGATGCGACGCTGCAATATGTTCGCACGCCGGTCGGCAAGAC
>JBGTLX010000285.1:0-4238 GCA_041743855.1 Rhizobiaceae bacterium
GGAAATCACGCTGCGCAGCGGCCGCTTCGGCCCCTATGTCCAGCGCGGCGACGGCAAGGAGGCCAAGCGCTCCAGCCTGCCGAAAGGCTGGACGGCCGACAGTATCGACCACGAGAAGGCATTGGCGCTGCTGGCGCTGCCGCGCGATGTCGGCAAGCACCCGGAATCGGGGAAAATGATCTCGGCCGGACTTGGCCGCTACGGGCCGTTCCTGCTGCACGATGGTGGCTACGCCAACCTCGAAACCATCGAGGACGTGTTTTCGATCGGGCTGAACCGGGCGGTCGCGGTCATTGCCGAGAAGGCTTTGAAGGGCAAAGGCGGGCGCAATGGCGGTTCGCCGGCGGCGCTGAAGGAACTCGGCGACCATCCGGACGGCGGCAAAGTGACGGTGCGCGACGGCAAATACGGTCCCTACGTCAATTTCGCCAAGGTCAACGCGACACTGCCGAAGGGCAAGGACCCGATGGCCGTGACGCTGGAAGAGGCGCTGGCGATGATTGCCGAAAAGGCGGGGAAAGGCGGCGGCAAGAAGCCCGCGCGGGGCAAACCCTCGGCCGCCAAAAAGCCAGCCGCCAAAAAATCGGCTGCGAAAAAGCCCGCAGCCAAAAAAGCAGCGGTCAAAGAGAAGGCATAGACCACCTTGGCGCGGCGCATTTCCGGAAAGAACAAGGCCGCCAGCGCGCGCAAAGCCATTGTGGCCAAAGGCGACTTCAAGCCCGCGCGCGAAGACATCCTGCAATTCATCGCCGAAAACCCCGATCTGACGGGCAAGCGCGACATCGCCAAAGCGTTCGGGCTGAATGGCGACGACCGCATCTGGCTGAAGGATCTCTTGCGCGATTTGCAGGATGAAGGTTTGCTGACCAAGGAGCGCAAGCGGCTGGCCCGTGTCGGCGCGCTTGCGCATGTGGTCGTGCTCGACATTTTCGCGCGCGACCCCGACGGTGGACTGCTGGCGCGCCCGAGCGAGTGGAACGAGGCGTTCGGCGAGGCGCCGGTCGTCGCCATCCGCATTTCCCGTGGCGCAAGCGGCCCGCAGCCCGGCATAGGCGACCGTATTCTAGCCAAAACCTTCGCCACCGACGATGCGGACGGCCCTGCCTATACGGGCCGCGTCATGAAGGTGTTCGAGAAGCGGGCGGCAGCCGTCCTCGGCGTGTTCAGGGTGCTTGGAGATGGCTCGTTGCGCATCGAACCGGTTGAACGACGCCAGCCGGAAATGACCATCGACAAGGAATTCCAGAACGGCGCGAAGAACGGCGATCTGGTCGAGGTGGAAGCCGCACCCGCCGGACGCTACGGATTGCCGCGCGGCAAGGTTCTGACGGTGCTGGGTTCGCTGACCGGCGAAAAAGCGGTCTCGATGATCGCTATCCACGCGCACGAAATCCCGCACATCTTTCCTGCCGAGGTTCTGGCCGAAGCCGAAGCAATTGCGCCGGCGACGATGGCGCAGCGCGAGGACTGGCGCGACCTGCCGCTGGTCACCATCGATCCGGCCGACGCCAAGGATCACGACGACGCGGTGTTTGCAGAGCCGGACCCGGACGAGAGCAATCCGGGCGGCGTCATCGCCACGGTCGCCATCGCCGATGTCGCGGCGTATGTGCGCTCGGGTTCGCCGCTCGACCGCGAGGCGCTGAAGCGCGGCAACTCGGTGTATTTCCCGGACCGCGTCGTACCGATGCTGCCCGAACGCATCTCCAACGATCTCTGTTCGCTGAAGGAAAAGGTCGATCGGCCCGCCCTTGCCGTGCGCATGACATTTGCCGCCGACGGCCGCAAGGTGCGCCATACGTTCCATCGCATCATGATGAAATCGGCCGCCCGCCTGTCCTACCCGCAGGCGCAGGCCGCCATCGACGGCGCGCCGGACGACACCACGGGGCCGATCCTCGAAACGATCCTGAAACCGCTCTGGGCAGCCTACGCGATCCTGAAGCGCGGCCGTAACTCCCGCCAGCCGCTGGAACTCGACCTGCCGGAGCGGAAAATCCTGCTGAAACCCGACGGCACGGTCGACCGGGTCATGGTTCCCGACCGCCTCGACGCGCACAAGCTGATCGAAGAATTCATGATCCAGGCGAATGTGGCGGCGGCCGAAACGCTGGAGGCCAAGCGGCAGGCGCTGGTCTATCGCGTCCACGACGCCCCCTCCATGGCCAAGCAGGAATCGCTGCGCGAGTTTCTGGCGACGCTCGGAATGTCGCTGGCGCGTGGCGCGCAAATGAAGCCCGGTCAGTTCAACCAGATTTTGGAACGGGTTCGCGGCGAGGACAATGAGGGTCTGGTCAACGAAGTGGTGCTGCGCTCGCAGAGTCAGGCCATCTATTCGCCGGACAATCTCGGGCATTTCGGCTTGAACCTACGCCGCTATGCGCATTTCACCTCGCCGATACGCCGTTTTGCCGATCTGATCGTCCACCGGGCGCTGATCAGCGCGCTCGGCCTTGGCTCTAACGGAATCGCCAAAAGCGAGGAAGAGCGGCTCGAGGAAATCTCGGGCCTGATCTCGGCTTCCGAGCGCCGCGCCATGGCGGCCGAGCGCGATACGGTCGACAGGCTGATTGCCGCCTACCTCGCCGAGCGGGTCAACGACCGCTTCGACGCGCGCATTTCCGGCGTCACCAAGTCGGGTCTGTTTGTCCAATTGCCGCAGTATGGCGCGGACGGCTTCATACCGGTTTCAACGCTCGGCGACGATTACTATATCTTCGACGAGGCGGCACGCGCGCTCGTCGGCGACCGTTCCGGCAAAGGCTACCAATTGGCCGACCGGGTCGAAGTCAAGCTAGTGGAAGTAGCGCCGCTGGCCGGCTCGATGCGCTTCGAAATGCTGACCGACCCGAAACCTTTGCCGGGGTCGCGGAGTTCGTTCCACAAGGCCAAGGGCCAGAAATCGCGGGCCCGAGCGACGCAGCCTCGCGGCCGCAGCAGGAGATGACCATGGACAGCCAGGTTTTCGGCGGCGAGCACCATACGGGCCGCCCGGCCCGTCCGGTATGGTCTGCGATGTGGAACGGTTTTTTGGGCAGATGCCCGAATTGCGGCGAAGGCAAGCTGTTTTCGTCCTTCGTCAAGATCGTCGACCGCTGCGCCGAATGCGACGAGGACATGCATCACCACCGCGCCGACGACCTGCCCGCCTACCTCGTCATCGCCATCGTCGGCCACATCGTTATCGGCGGTTTTATGGTCGTCGAGGCGACGAGCACGCTGTCGACCTGGCAGCATCTGGCTATCTGGGTTCCGATCACCATCATCGGCTCGCTCGCGCTGCTGCGGCCGATCAAGGGTGCGGTCGTCGGCCTGCAATGGGCAAACTACATGCACGGCTTCGGCGGCGAGGATGATTACATCGAGACTCATCCGGAGGCGTAGGTCGCGCAGTCCCTAGTGGTCTTCCAAAAGTTTGTCATATGACCTTCTTTCTTTCAACCCAGCTGGATCGTTCGTAGCAATGGCGTAGAGCAACGGTGCTCGTTCGGCTTGCCGGCAAAAGGTATCGGCGCTCCCGATTACAGCGTGATCCGGTACTTCGCAAAGCCCTCGGCGCCCTCTCCAGCCGGCTCGATCTTCACGCCCTTCACATCGGCGATGAAGTCCTTGGCCTTGGGGCCGGTTTCGAAGATCGCGGTGGCACCTTCGAGGGGCGCGAACGACCAGTTGGCGTCGGCCGACGGGTTGATCGTGCCCTGTTCGACGATATAGCGCACGATCACGTCGCGATTGGTGTCGGGCGCCTCGAACACCAGTTTCGATGCGTTGATTTCAGGAAAATTGCCGCCGCCGCCGGCGCGGTAGTTGTTCGACGCCACGACGAATTTCTGTGCCGGATCGATCGGCTTCCCGTCGAACATGAGATCCACGATGCGGCTCGCGGAAGCGTCGAGCACCGCGCCCTTTGCCTCGTATTTCGGCGGCTGCGACAGATCGATGCTGTAGGTCACGCCGTCGACCACGTCGAAATTATAGGACGGAAAATCGGGGTTGATGAGCGGCTGATCCGGTTTGCCGAGCTCAATCCGGTTGAAGATTCCTGCCGACATCTCCAGCCATTCCTTGACCTGCGCGCCGGTGACGACCACGGCCTGGACCGTGTTGGGATAGAGGTAGAGATCGGCGACGTTCTTGATCGCCACGGCGCCCGCCGGCACGTCGGTATAGTAGTCCGGTCCGCCTCGCCCGCCTGCCTTGAAGGGCGCGGCCGCCGAAAGCACCGGCAAATCCTTGTA
>JBGTLX010000286.1:0-4821 GCA_041743855.1 Rhizobiaceae bacterium
CGTCCATCCGGAAGCGTCACGGCGGCGGCGCTGCTCCGGCGTATAGAGCTGTCTCGTCCCCCAATCAGTGCTCGGTCGACCAGACTTCGTCACCACTCTCGACCGCCTCCCTTGTTCTTCCCGTATCGCAGTCAGACCGAATGTAATCCCCCCGAGACAAAAGTGTCAATCAAACGTGACGTAAAAAATTCTTTACAACTTTGTTGGGGGCGATTACGTTTTTCACTGGAAATGGAAAAAATCGCAGCGTAGTTTTTTCTCGGAGAGAAACCTCAGCGCGAAAAATGCGCGGCTTGCGACTGGCTCGCGAGGGCATGGTCCATGACGTGACGCGGCACAGAGATCGCGGTATTTTTTTCGTTGGCGAACGAGTGGGATCGCCGATCATGGGCCATGGACGCATAAGCTTCTCGAGACATACGGGCGGCGCATATGCGTTCGTGCCCGGCCAGAAAAGGCCTCATGGCCTCGACATGCCGGGGGCATCGCCGGGGAAGCCCGCGCGGCCTTCCGGCATGACGGAAGCCATCGTGTCCCGGCTGGTCCCCGAAGTCGCCGACCAGTGGATCATGGACAGCATCGAGCGCAAGCGCGCACGGCTTCGCCAGGTCAGCCAACTCCAGCGTCACCGGATCGAAGCGTTCGTCAACTTGCTGTTCGACGAGGATTCCGACCGGTGTCAGGAGATGGTCGAGGCCGCCGTGGCCGACAGCGGCGACCCGCAGAAGGTCGTGGAAACCCTGCTGGAACCGGCGGCCCGCATAATCGGCGAGAACTGGTGCGGGGACGAATGCGATTTCCTCAAAGTGACGATCGCGATGTCGCGGATGCAGCGCTTGTTCCGGCACATGGCCGCCGAGTTTCCGCCGGCGGCGCGGCCCGACCTGTCGCGGTGCGCGTTGCTGGGGCCCGCGCCCGGCGAGCAGCACACATTCGGGCTCTCGGTTGTCGACGACGCGTTTCGGCGGGCCGGCTGGGAAGTGGATTGCTGCGGTTGCGACGAGGAAGCCGACATGCTTCGTCTGGCCAATTCGAACCACTACCAGGTCATGGGACTTTCGGTCAGCGTCGAAAGGCGGCTGTCGGACCTCGTGGCGGTGGTCGGCAAGCTTCGGTCTAAGTCGCGCAACGGTTCGGTCGTGTTGATCGCCGGCGGCAGCATGGTGATGCAAAACCCGCAGGGCGCCATCGACGCCGGGTTCGACCTGCTCGCCGTAGACGCCGTTTCGGCTGTCGCGCTGGCGGATACGGTGATTTCATCGCGCAAGGCCGGCCCCGATCAGCGGATGGCCGCCGAGTAGAGCAAGGGTTTGACAGGGGTCGATGGACAAGCAGGTTTCCCGTGAGGTGTCCCGCTCGTTCCGCTCCCACGATGAACTGTTTTCCGGGTTGGGCGCAGAGGCGCTGGCAACGCTTGCGACCGCCACTTCCGACCTGGCGCTGGTGCTTTCGCGCGACAGCCGCATTCTCGACATCGCCTACCGCGACAAAGGCCTCAAAGCCTGGGATGTCGACGATTGGGTTGGCAAGCCCTGGAAGGAAACGGTCAGCGCCGACAGCCGCGACAAGATCGACGAGCTTCTGCAGGAATCCGCCGGATCGTCGCCGACCCGGTCGCGCCAGATCAATCACCCGGCAAAGTCCGGCCGCGACCTGCCCGTCGGCTATCGGCTCGTCTCGTTTCCGGACTGGCCGCACAAGGTAGCGCTCGGCAGCGATTTGCGCGCCATGGCCGAGATGCAGCAGCGCCTGATCCGCTCGCAGATCGACATGGAAAAGGATTACCGGAAACTGCGCGACATCGAGTCCCGCTACCGCATTCTGTTTCATCTCGCCATCGAACCGCTGATTGTCGTCGAAGCGCAAACGCTGAAAATCCTCGACGCCAATGAAGGGGCGGCAAAGCTGTTCGACAGACCGGTCAAGAAGCTGGTCGGGACGTCGGCCGCATCCGTCTTCGCCAAGGCCGATCAGGGCATGGCGACGGAAGCGCTTGCCGCGCTCGGATCGCGCGCGCGCGCCGACGTTTTTCGCGCCCGCCCGGCGACGCTGGACCAGCATATGGAAATTCGCGTCACGCCGTTCCGCGAGTTCGGCAAGACCAATCTGCTCGTCTGTTTCGCCAGCGAAGAGCCCGCCCGCGCCAGCGCGGCGTCGGCCTCCGACGCGACCATGATCGCGATGGTGGAGCATGTCCCTGAAGGCATCGTCGTCGTCAATGGCGAGGGCAATATAATCGAGGCCAATCCGGCGTTCCTCGACCTGATCCGGGTGGTGACGCTCGACCGGGTCGAGGACAAGGGTCTCGACAACTGGCTTGGCGGATCGAGCGTCGATCTGCAGGTCTTGATGGCGAACCTGCGCGAGCACGGTACCGTGCGGCGGTTCTCGTCGGTGGTCCGTGATGAACTGGGCGGCACAGAAACAGTGGAGGTCGCTGCAGCCAGGATCGCCAGCCGGGACGGTCCGCTATTCGGCTTCGCGATCCGCGAACTTTCGCGCGGCGATGCGGCGCAGGCCGGCAATCCGGGGCTTCAAGCCGGATCGGGCACGCCGTTCATCGATCTGATCGGGCGCGTGCCGCTGAAGGATCTGGTCCGCGATACGGCCGACATCATCGAGAAATTGTGCATCGAGGCGGCGTTGCGCCTGACCGACAACAACCGCGCCTCGGCCGCCGACATGCTCGGGCTGAGCCGCCAGAGCCTCTACATCAAGCTGAAGCGCTACGGCATTTCGGACGCCGAGGAAGCCTCAGACTGAGAGCAGCGCCGGTCGCATAAAGTGTCAATCTGTATTGACGATCCTATGTGTGAAAAGTATCGTTTCGCATGGCCGAACCGCTTGTTGCACACACCCGCGCCTCGGCGCCGACAATCGCCGCAACGATCGAGCTTCTGAAGCCGATCACCTGGTTTGCGCCGATGTGGGCCTTCGGCTGTGGCGTTGTTTCGTCGGGCGTCGCCGTCGACGATCGCTGGCTCTATGTGGTCGGCGGCGTCTTGCTGTCGGGTCCACTCGTCTGCGGCACCAGCCAGGCGGTCAACGACTGGTACGACCGCGAAGTCGACGCCATCAACGAACCCCGTCGGGTCATTCCGTCCGGCCGGATGCCCGGCCGCTGGGGTTTTTTCGTCGCTATCGCCAACACGATCCTGTCGCTTGCCGTTGCCTGGTGGCTGGGACCCTGGGTGTTCGGCGCGGCTGTCGTCGGGCTGGCGCTTGCCTGGGCTTACAGCGCGCCGCCGTTCCGGCTGAAGCGTAGCGGCTGGTATGGGCCAGGCGCGGTCGGGCTCTGCTATGAGGGCCTGCCCTGGTTCACGGCTGCTGCGGCGGCTACCGGCGCGTTCCCGGGCTATCCGATCCTTGCGGTCGCGCTGCTCTACAGCATCGGCGCGCACGGCATCATGACGCTCAACGATTTTAAATCGGTGGAGGGCGACCGACAGATGGGGCTGGCGAGCCTGCCCGCGGTGCTGGGCGTTGATCGCGCCGCGCGCCTCGCCTGTCTCATCATGGGCGCGCCCCAATTGGCGGTGATCGGCCTGCTGGTGTTCTGGGGATTTCCGTTGCATGCGCTGATCGTTGCGGCCCTGCTTTTTGGCCAGATCGTCTGCATGGTTCGCATGCTTAAAGATCCCCTGAAACTGGCCTCCTGGTACAACGCCACCGGCACGACGATGTATGTGTTCGGCATGCTCGCCAGCGCCTTCGCCATCCGCGCCATGCAGGGAGCCTGAAACCATGCGGACGCTGGGCTGGATCGGCATCGTGCGGCTTGGCCTGGTCCAGGCGGCTTTGGGTTCGATCGTCGTGCTGACCACATCGACCCTCAACCGCATCATGGTGGTGGAACTCGGGCTGGCGGCCATGATTCCGGGCGCGCTGGTCGGCCTGCACTATGGCGTCCAGATCGCCCGTCCCTTGTGGGGCCACGGTTCGGACCGAGGCGGCCGGCGCACGCCATGGATCATCGGCGGCGTGGCGCTGCTTTCGCTTGCCGGGGTGGGTGCTGCGATGGCCACAGCGCTGATGGCGCAAGACCTCGCGCTCGGGCTGATGCTGGCGGTCCTCGATTTCATCCTCATCGGTTTCGGCATCGGCGCCGCAGGCACCTCGCTGCTTGCCCTGCTCGCCTCAAGCGTCGCGCCAGAGCGCCGCCCGGCCGCGGCAACGCTTGTCTGGCTGATGATGATCTTCGGCATCGCGGTGACCGCGGTCGTGTCGGGGAAATTTCTTGATCCGTTTTCGATGACGCGGCTGGTAGGGGTCACCGCGGCAGCCGGGCTTGCCGCGCTGGCGTTGACAGTGCTGGCGGTCATCGGCATCGAAAAATCCGAAGGCGCCAGAATCGCGCAGCCTACTAACGGGCCGGCGATAACATTCCGCGAAAGCCTTGCCGACGCATGGGCGGATCCGCAGGCGCGGCTGTTCACCATTTTCGTGTTCGTCTCCATGCTCGGCTACAGCATGCAGGATCTGATCCTGGAGCCGTTTGCCGGCCTCGTCTTCGGCATGTCGCCGGGCGAGACGACCGGCCTTTCCGGCATCCAGAACGGCGGCGTCTTTTCGGGCATGGTCCTGGTCGGGACCGCGGGCAGCCTGCTGGCGCGCCGCATCCCCGCGATCCTGAAATACTTCACCATTGCCGGCTGCCTGCTTTCGGGCGTGGCATTGGCCGCACTCGCCGCCTCGGCCGGCAGCACGGGCGGCTGGCCACTAACGGCAAACGTCTTTGCGCTGGGCTTTGCCAACGGCGTCTTCGCCGTCGCGGCCATCACCTCGATGATGGCGCTGGCTGGGGCTGCGGGCAAAGCGCGC
>JBGTLX010000287.1:0-3066 GCA_041743855.1 Rhizobiaceae bacterium
GGTGGTGCTGGATTGGGCCGGGTTGCGCGCCAGCGCGCGGCTGGCCGAGCATTTGCCCGAACGCGTCTCGCTCGAAGGAACCGATCTGAAGGCGGGCGTCGGCTCCGGCGCGCCTTTGGCCACCGTGGCGGCCTTCCAGGCCCATATGCGGCCCAACGGCGCGGACCTCGATCTGGCCGGCGGTTTCGACGGGCTGACGCTCGACCGGGCAATCGTCGATGGCCGCACGCTGCCGCCGCTCTCCGGGCAGTCGGACCTGACCATCACCGACGGCGTGGCGCTGGTCGGATCGCGTCCCCAAAATTTGCGCGGCCAGTCCGGCGTGATCCGCACGCTGGCGCTCTCCGCCGGTCCCGACACCGGCATTGCCGTCAGCGGCCCGTTTTCGGTCGACCAGGACGGGCTGCTGGATGCCGAACTGAAAGTCACCATCCGCGACCCCGACGGATTGTCGGCCGTGCTCGCCGACGCCTTCCCCGAAAACCGCGATCAGATCGCCAGCGCTTTCTCGGGCCTCGCGGTGCTTGGCGACGAGCCGACGCTGCCGCTGAAGATCACCAAGGGCCGCGCCTCCCTCGGCTTCATCCCGCTCGGCGACATTCCGCCCTTATAGTCCGAAGACTCAGTTTTTCGCGGGATGCTCGATCGCCTGGCGGCCAAAATCCGGCGCATCGATTTCCTGGCCGGCCTCGATGATCGAGCGTCGCACCGCGCGCGTGCGGGTGAACATCTCGAACAATTTGTCGCCGTCACCCCAGCGGATCGCGCGCTGCAGCGACGACAGATCCTCGGAAAACCGCGCCAGCATTTCCAGAATCGCGTCCTTGTTGTGAAGGCACACGTCGCGCCACATCACCGGGTCCGACGCCGCCAGGCGGGTAAAATCGCGAAAACCCGAAGCCGAATATTTGATCACCTCGGATTTGGTCACCGCCTCCAGGTCGTCGGCCGTGCCGACGATGTTGTAGGCGATGATGTGCGGCAGATGCGAGACGATCGCCAGCACCATATCGTGGTGTTCGGCGTCCATCGTGTCGATGTTGGAGCCGCAGCGCCGCCAGAATTCCGAAAGTTTTTCGAGCGCCTGCGGATCGGTATCCGGCAGCGGCGTGAAGATGCACCAGCGGTTTTCGAACAGATCGGGAAAGCCAGCATCCGGGCCGGACTTTTCCGTGCCTGCAAGCGGATGGCCGGGGATGAAGTGGATTTTTGCCGGCATAAACGGCTGCATCTGCGCGATCACCGACGCCTTGGTCGAGCCGACATCGGTGACGATGGCGCCGGGTTTTAGCGCCGGCGCGATTTCTGCCGCCACCTTGCCTGACGATCCGACCGGCACCGAGACGATCACCAGATCGGCGTCTCTGACTGCATCCGCCGCTTGCGTCGCATAGCTGTCGCCAAGGTCCAGTTCGCGCGCGCGTTCCAGCGTCGGTTCGCTGCGCGTGGCAATCGCGATATGCGCGGCAAGATACTCGCGGCGGATGACCCGCGCCAATGACGAGCCGATCAGCCCGATGCCCACCAGGGCGATTTTCTCAAACAGCGGTTCCGGCATGAGTTTCAGCTTTTCAGGAATTCGGTGAGCGCAGCAACGACGCCGCGATTGGCCTCTTCTGTGCCGACCGTCATGCGCAGCGCGTTTGGAAAACCATAGCCGGCGACCCGTCGCAAGATGTAGCCGCGCGCCGACAAATACGCGTCCGCAGCCGCCGCCGAATGCTTGTCATCGTCCGGGAAGTGGACCAGCACGAAATTGCCGACGCTCGGCGTGACGCGCAGGCTGAGTTTTGAAAATTCCTCCGTCAGCCAGCGCAGCCACTGCTCATTGTGCGAGACAGTGCGCTCGACATGGGCGCGGTCGCCCATCGCGGCGACGCCCGCCTCGATCGCCGCGGCATTGACGTTGAATGGTCCGCGCATGCGGTTCATCGCGTCGATCACATGGGCCGGCGCATACATCCAGCCGATGCGTAAGCCGCCGAGGCCGTGGATTTTTGAGAAGGTCCGGGTCATCACCACATTCTGCGTCGACGACACCAGTTCGATCCCCGCTTCGTAGTCGTTGCGGCGGACATATTCGGCATACGCCGCGTCGAGCACCAGCAGCACCTTGCCGGGCATGCCCGCCTGCAGCCGCCGCACCTCGTCGAACGGCAGATAGGTCCCGGTCGGGTTGTTCGGGTTGGCCAAAAACACGATCTTCGTCTTGTGCGTCACCAGGCCGAGGATCGCGTCGACATCGGCGCGCTCGTCGCTCTCCGGCGCAACCACCGGCAGCGCACCCGCCGCCTGGATGTAGATTTTGTAGACCATAAAACCGTGTTCGGTGAAAATGGCCTCGTCGCCGGGTGACAGATAGGTCTGCGCCAAAAGCCCCAGAATCTCGTCGGAGCCGTTCGAACAGACGATGTTGGCCGCATTCAGCCCATGCGCTTCGGCAATCGCCTCCCGCAGACGCTGAGACGACCCGTCCGGATAGAATTCGAGCTTGGCGGCGACATCGCGCACCGCCTCGACCACTTTGGGCGACGCGCCGAGCGGGTTTTCATTGGAGGACAGCTTGTGGGTTTTGGCTGCCCCGGCCGACGCCGCACTTTTTCCAGGCACATAGGCCTCGATATCCATGATCCCCGCGCGGGGCTCTGGACGGCTTGGGTGCTGGCCTTGGGTCATGTCTGGAAATCCGTTGAGAACAGCCTCCTGCGGAGGACCGGAGCGAAATACAGGCCGGGGGCGGCAATGTCGAGAGCGGGCCCGCCCGTTGACGCCAACCGCCGGCGGGCCTAGAAGACGCTCTGGTTCCGTGGTGATTTGGCCGGTCGGCTTGCAGCCACGTTAAACAAATTGCTAAAGGGCCGTTTGCACGTGATGTAACCGGCTTTGCGAAACGCAATGCCGGTTTTTTTGTGCCGGACGGACAGGGCAGGAACGGTGCGCGCCAAAAAACACAATGAAGCCATCGAGCCGACCGGCCCGGTGCTGCGCTTCGGCGCGGACCGGCCGCTTCAGCTCGACGCCGGATCGGTGCTGTCGCCGTTCCAGATCGCCTACCAGACCTATGGC
>JBGTLX010000288.1:0-3012 GCA_041743855.1 Rhizobiaceae bacterium
CGAAGGCGACGTCCCACCGCGGACCGTGCCAACGGTGCTATTTGGCGCCTTGCTCGGTCTGCTTGTCACGCTGACCTCGGTCGGCGCCGGAGCGATCGGCGTCACCGTGCTGGCCGCGCTCTATCCGTTGTTGCCGGCCAAGCGGCTGGTCGGCACCGACATTGCTCATGCCGTGCCGCTGACGCTGATCGGCGGTCTCGGCCATTTCGGCCTCGGCAATGTCGATACCGGTCTCCTGCTCGCGCTGCTATGCGGGTCGATCCCCGGCATCCTGGTGGGCGCTCGGCTCGCAGGGATGGTTCCAGACCGGCTGCTCCGGCCGATTCTGGCGATCACCCTGTGCTACGCGGCCTGGGCCTTGTTCAATAAGGGCTAGCGAGAAGCGCTATTGGCTTATACGGGCAAGCTGTTCCTGGCGCTCCTTCTCCTTCTCTTCATTGCATCGATTTGGCTGCGACACAGACCGGCCGTCAAGGAATGGCTGATCATCGCCTTCAGCCTGATCGTGATTTTGTCATGGGGTGCACTCTCTCTGCTGACGTTCCTGATCATCGCCCTGCTGAATTACGGCGCGGCGCAATGGATCGCCAGAACACGAAGCGGCGCGATACTCGCAACGGCTATTGCCGTCGACCTCGCCGCTCTCGCCGCCTTCAAATATTACGGCTTCCTCAGCCGAAACGGCGAACCCGGATTCGGTTCGGACCTGCCCGTCTTCTCGCTGGGCATTCCGCTCGCGATCTCGTTCTACACTTTTCACCTGATCAGCTATTTGGTCGACCTGCGCGCTGGCGAGGCGCGACTCGTGAGTCCCAAGCATTATCTGTTTTATCTCGGCTTCTTTCCCCATGTCGTCGCCGGGCCGATCGTTCGCCCTTGGCAGTTCCTGCCGCAGATCGGCAAAGTGCGCAACTCGGCGGGAGATTGGATGGTGGGGCTTCACCACCTCGCCGTCGGCCTGTTCCTGAAGGCGGTGGTCGCGAACAACATCGGGCGGATCATCGACCCGGTGTGGAACGGCTCATCGACATTCGTGCCAACGAGCGCCGACAGGCTGGTCGTCAGCTTTCTCTACTATTGCCAAATTTACTCGGATTTCGCCGCTATACGCTCATGGCGCTCGGCATGGCGCGCCTGCTCGGCTATCGGCTGCCGCCGAATTTCCGTCAACCGATGTTTGCCGTCAGCTTGCATGACTTCTGGCGACGCTGGCACATCACCCTGTCGCGTTGGTTACGGGACTATCTTTACCGGCCGCTAGGAGGAAATCGCGGGGGGCCTTCACGCACTGTCGCGAACCTTATGATTACCATGCTGCTCGGCGGCATCTGGCATGGCGCGGGGTGGGGCTTCCTGGTCTGGGGCTTTCTGCACGGACTGGGATTGGTTGCCGAGCGCGTTTTGGGGCTTTGCCGACCCGTCGGCGTGATGATACCGATCTGGTTTCTGGCCACGCAGCTCTGGGTTACGCTCGCGTGGATCTTCTTTCGCAATCCCGAGCTTGGGAAGGCAATGACCTACGTTGCGGGCCTGGTCCCAGACGGCGCGGAATCGCTGAACGTGCACCGCGAGCTTTGGATTGGCTTCCTATTCGCCGCGGCGGCGATTCTCCAGCAAGCGATTCAGGTTGCCACGGTAAAATATCGGCGGCATGCGGCCGCGATTCTCGCATCCACGACCGTCTTCGCCCTGCTTTGCAGTCTTCTCGTGTTTTCTCCGGCTAAAGTCTTTATCTACTTCAAGTTCTAGGCAGGCCATGTGGACCAGGCGTTACTGGCAAATCGTGCTCATTGCACTTCCCACCCTTCTGCTCGCCGCCGGGGTGGCAGGAAGGACCTTGCTGGGAAACGCACCCTCGCGGCCCGACTTTCCTTGGCCGGGTCATCGCTTCGTCGCCGAATATTCCGGTGTTCGCTCCTCCCTCGCGCACAACCTCTATTATCGCGGCTTGTTCGATTTTGGTCACAGCATACGTGCGAGCCACGTCTTCTTGACCGGCTCGTCGCACATGCAGCTCGGTATCTCCGCGCGGCGCATCGCCCAGGCGACCGGCAACAAAGTCTTCAATCTCGCCGTCGGTTGCGACGGCTCGCCGGCCTTCGGATTGGAGATTATCCGCCAGAACAAGGCAGAGGGACCGCTTGTCGTGTCCGACTTATTCGGGTTGGACGCTGGCGATGAGTGCCGGCGGGAAGCCAAGGAGAACGATTTGTTCCAGGCCTACGCGACCGTCATTCAATCCTGGACCGAGTTTGCCTTCGACTGGCTGGCAGACCCCGTGCTTCCACGACTTGTGGTGAGGAACGGCCGCTTGGAGCGCCAACGATATCTGGTCGGTCTTGTCGTCATCAACGACTGGCTATTCGGTGACGCGGTTCAGGTGTGGCGTCCCGATGCCGGCATTGTTTATGGCTCCGGCATTGGCGGTCAATGTTCGCCGGGCCTCGAGGCAGTCGCCATTCCGGAGCTCGGAGAAACGGCGTCGGCCTATTCAATCGCGATGCCCCAACAATTGAAGTTGAGCGGGCTCGTCGACACCACGTTGGTCACGACGCTCGTTCCTTATACGATGGAACCGGCAAAGGCTGCAGCCTGGGCGAAGAGTTTCGACCTAAGACCCGGCGCCGGGCCGGCCGCCGGACGACTGCCGTTCCTGCCGATCGCCGCAACGGGGTTATGCAGCTACGACAGGTCTCACTTGACTTACGGCTCTTCGCTCGTCGCCACAGATCGCTTGCTGGCGGGGCTTGAGCAGCGGGGAGTAATCGACCTCATGCAATCGTCCTCGTCCGGCATTCGGTGAGGGGGGAACTTATGCTCTATCTCGCCGTCAAGGCTCTCATCTCGGGCGTCATCATCGCCGCCGTCTCAGAGATTGCCAAGCGCAGCCCCGGCATCGGCGCGCTGATCCTGTCGCTGCCGCTGATCTCGATCCTCGCCTTCATCTGGCTGTGGCGCGACACCGCCGACCAAGAGGGCATCGCGGCGCTGGCGCAATCGACCTTCTGGTTC
>JBGTLX010000289.1:0-3364 GCA_041743855.1 Rhizobiaceae bacterium
TGCCGGCTGCGCGCCTGAATCGGGCGATGCCACGGCCGTCGAACCGGTTCGCGAGACCTTGCCCGTGGGAGCCGGGTTCGATTTTTACGTGCTGTCGCTGTCATGGTCGCCGAGCTATTGCGAGGCCGAAGGCGAGGATGCCAACCGCCAGCAATGCGGCGCGGAAAGACCTTATGCGTTCGTCGTCCATGGCCTGTGGCCGCAATTCGAGCGCGGCTACCCGGAAAATTGCCCGACCGGCGAGCCCGACGTGAGCAATGCGACGTTGCGCACGCTCTATGATCTGATGCCGTCGGCCGGCTTGATCCGCCATCAATGGCGCAAGCATGGAAGCTGCGCCCGGCTTGCCCAGGACGACTATTTTTCGGTGCTGCGGGCAGCGCGGGAAGCGGTGGAAATTCCGACGGAATATCGGCGGCTCGATGCTTACAAGACGCTTGATCCGGATGTCGCGGAAGCCGCCTTTATCAAGGCCAATCCGGCGCTTCCCGAGGACGGTGTGGCGGTCACCTGCGACGACCGTTATTTGCGCGAGGTGCGCATCTGCATGGCCAAGGATCTCGCGTTCCGCGCCTGTCCGGAAGTCGACCGGCGCGCCTGCAGGTCGAACAAGGTCGTTATGCCGCCGGTTCGTGGCGGTTGAAATCCTGCGCTTTGGCGTTTGCCGGCGGCAGCGCGGCGGTTTAGCGTCAATGGAATCAACTTGAGAGAAAAAAGATGCCGAAACTGCTTTATGCCTCCGCTTCCCCCTACAGCGCCAAGGTGCGCATGGCTGCTGCCCATGCAGGGATCGCGCTCGACGAGGCCATCGTTGACTCGGCAAGCCAGCCGGCCGAACTTTTAGGGGCCAACCCGCTGGGAAAGATACCGGTGCTGATCACAGATGGCGGCGAGGCGGTCTATGACAGCCGCGTCATCACGCAATATCTGAACCGGCTTGCGGGCGGCGGGCTGTTTCCGCGCAAACCCGAAAAACGCACCAATGCCGAGGGGCTGGAGGCGCTGGCCGACGGCATTGCCGATTGCCTGCTCGCCCATGTTTATGAGCGGCGCTCGCGACCCGAAGAGATGGTTCACCAGCCCTGGCTCGACAAGCAATGGGCCAAAGCCGTCCGCGCCCTCGACCATCTCAATGCCAATCCGCCAAAACTGGGCAAGAAGGCGAATGCGGGGCATATCGCGTTGCGCGCGACGCTCGGCTATCTCGATTTGCGATTTCCCGGAAAGTGGGAAAAGGGGCGGGGCAAGCTCGGGCGCTGGTCCGAACGCTTCGACAAGAAGTTTCCTGAGCTGAAGCAGCTGTTGCCGTCCTGAGCCATGAAAAAGGCCGGGCGCTCGTGCGCCCGGCCTTTCAGTATCGGTGGTTAAATTAGAACTTCACGCCAAGGCCGAACAGGACGCGATGATCCTTGTCGTCGACTTCGGTCGTGCCGAAATCTTCCGAGCCGAAATCGGTGTAACGATACTCGACGCGGCCGAAGACCTGCTCCGTGACCATGACGTCCGTACCAACGCCTGCGGTGTAGCCGAAGAGGGTTTCGTCACCGTCGTCCGGGCCGCCCGAGATTTCCAGCTGCTTGCCCGCGCCGCCAGCTGTCGCATACAGCAGGATATTCGGCGTTATAACGTAGCCGAGACGAGCGCGAAGCGAACCTTCGAGGCCCGATTCGGAGGTGATGCCGGCATTTTCGCCGTCCGCCCAACTGTAGCCGAGGTCGGCTTCCGCGCCGGCCACGATGTTGCCGACCTGATAATTGTAGCCGACGAAGCCGCCGGCGTTGAAGCCGTCTGTGTCGATGTCGTTGTCGACGACGCCGTCGACCTGCGTTTCACCGCCGAAGGCATAGCCGAGCGTGACACCGGCGTAGGGGCCGGACCATGTGTTGAGCGGGGGCTCTTCCATGGGCGCCGCCGGGATCGGAGGCTCTTCCATGATAACGTCCGCGGCATTGGCGGGGATTGCGCCGAGCAGGGCGAAAAGCCCTATCGCCGCTACAACCGGCCGCGCAAATTCGAGGGTGTTCTTCATTCTTACTACTCCATTGCCACAAGACACATGTGGTTCACGATGAGACTACCAGACCCGTCGGGGGGATAACAGGCAGGTCGTCAGACAGTTCCGAATGTCGTGTCGAATTGTGGCTCCAGCGAACCAGAAATTGGGTCTTTGCCCGGCGCGAATGAGGCTGAATAGAGACGTTGCACTTGCGCAACAATCCTCTGTCAGCATATCGGGGCGGCGAAGCCCGAGCCGGTTGGTTCAAGGCTTCCGACATCCTATATTGATCTCGCGTTGCGCCGAGCGGACGGCGCGTCTGCGGGCAGCCGGGCGTCTGGCCATATTGTCGCCCAAAGAACAAACCGAATTTAACGACTCTTCCGCCCGATCCGGCGGAAATCCGTCTCGGCGTTGAAAATGGGGGTTGCACTATGACTGAAGCCGTGTTGACGGCGCTGGTGACGGGCGGCTCCCGGCGCATCGGCCGGGCGATCAGCCTCGATCTTGCGGCCCATGGATTCGCCGTCGCCATCCACTGCCACAATTCGCGCGGGGAAGCCGACGCGCTCAAGGCTGAAATCGAGGCGAATCGCGGCCGCGCCGAAGTGATCGAGGCCGATTTGACCGACAGGGCGGCGCTCGGCGGCGTTGTCGCGTCCGCCGCCAAGGCGCTTGGGCCGGTCGGCCTGCTGGTCAACAACGCATCGATCTTCGAGGAAGACACCAGTTCGGATTTCGGCTGGGAGGTCTGGGACCGGCATTTCGCCGTGCATCTCGAAGCCCCCGCGATGTTGTCGCGCTCTTTCGCGGCCGCACTGCCGCCACGGCATCATGGGCTTATCGTCAACATCATCGATCAGCGCGTCTGGAAGCTGACGCCTCGCCATTTTTCCTACACGCTGTCGAAATCCGCTTTGTGGACGCTGACCCGGACCATGGCGCAGGCATTGGCGCCAACTATTCGCGTCAATGCGATTGGACCCGGACCGACATTGGCCAATTCCCGGCAGCAGCCCGAAGACTTCGAGGCGCAGACCGACGCCCTCATTTTGAAGCGCGGTCCGGCGCTCGAAGACTTCGGCGCGACGATTCGATATTTGTGGGGCGCGCGCTCCGTGACCGGCCAGATGATCGCGATCGACGGCGGCCAGCACCTTGCGTGGCGGACGCCTGATGTGACAGGCATTGGCGAATGAGTTCGGGAAACAGAAAAATCAACCCGGCCGGCGTGCCCGTCGAGGATGGCGGAACGCCGGCCGCGGACGATGTCGCAGGCTTCATCGCCGGCGATGATATCGACGATGACGAGGGGCTGGCCGAAGAGCCGCTGCAGGTTCCGTCCGGGCCGGACGTGCCGTTTACGGC
>JBGTLX010000290.1:0-2982 GCA_041743855.1 Rhizobiaceae bacterium
AGGTGGCGCTGGCGGATCCGCAACGGCGACTGGCGGCAATGCCGGCAATGGCGGAGCCGGCGGAAGCTGGGGCTCGGGTGCTGGCGATGACATCGTTGAAGGCCACAGCACGGCCAACGCGAATGGCATCATCGACATGAACGGCTTCAACCAGCAGATCGTCATGGGCGCCAACCTGCAAGGCAACACGGTCGACATGACCGTGGTGGGTGGCAACAACAGCGTCACGCTGAGCGACGACGAAGGATAACCAGCCTATCGGTTCGCGGCAGCGAAACCGCGACAACAGCGGACTGCGCGGGGAAATCCCCGCGCAGTCCTTCGAACCAGAAGAGAAGCGCGACCGGTCAGGGACGCGGTTGATCTCGAAAAACGGAGGACAGTTCCGTGTATATGGACAAGATCACCGAGGCGATCAGCCATTTCATAGGCGTGTTCGAGACTACGCTGGAGCAAGCCCGCCTAAGGAAAGCGTATGACGAGTTCAAGGCGCTTCAGGCGACCGAGGAAGAGGCAACTCCCCTTCCCCATCACACAATCAACGTCAAGGCAGGATATGACCTGAACGATTTCACTCCATCGATCCCGTATGCGCCCGTTCCGCCTGAACTGGTCGTGACGCCGCCCTGGACGAATGTAACCTTCCAGCCTCCCGACATACCCGTGGTCCCGCAGCCGGACGTCGCCTGGCCAGGCTTCCTGTCGCCGGAAGAAGCGCCGTCATTGGGCACGCCCTCGCGCATCGTACTGCCCCAGATCGAGCCGCCCGGCTCGTTGGCGGTCCTCATCAACCAGGAAATTCACCTCTCCGACAACGACTATGTTGGCGCCGGCGGGCATGGCCTGAAATTCACCCCCGTAGCGAACAATGGCGCCGAAATGGCCGCCTTGTTGGGCGCGGCGGCGGATCTGTCGCCCATCGACGACCTGGAAATGCCGGGTTCGTCCGAGGAAATCGTCACCCTCATCAAGACGGCCTCTGAGCGACTCAACGCCTATCCGGAGGAGACGGATGGCGACGCCGAGGTCTTCGTCGTCAAGGCGGACGTGCTCGACGGCATTTACGTGAACGGGCAACTCGTGGACGAAGCGCCCAAGCTCGACGACCACCTTCCGGAGAAACACCGGCGCGACGATGACGAAGAAGCGGAAGAGGAGGAAGACCTTCCAAGCTATACGCCTGGCTCGGGAAGCATCGACATCGACGTTTCGGTCGAGCTGGAAGCAGGCGGCAACCTCCTGGTCAACAACGTGGTTCTGACGAACAACTGGCTGCAGGCGCCGGTTTGCGCCGTGATGGGCGATCATGTCGAGCTCAACGCGATCGTTCAGATCAATGTTTCGTGCGACAGCGACCTCGTCAGCTCCGCCATCAACGGTTGGGCGCTGGGCGCCGACGATCCGACGCAAGGCTTCAACATCGCGATGTTCAAGCGTGTCGATGTTTCGGCGCAGGCCGCGGCGTCGCCGGCCAAGCAGGGCGACTTTCCAGAGCATTGGGTCGTGACCAAGGTCGAAGGCGACCTGCTCATCATGAACTGGATCCAGCAATTCACATTCATGATGGACAACGATGTCTGCGTCCTGTCCTCGTCCGGCGTCAAGACAGAGGTGACGGCCGGCGCCAACATGGCGGCCAACGAGATTTCGCTGTTCGAACTGGGCTTCAATTACGACCTGATCGTCGTCGGCGGAAATATCTATGACGCCAACATCATCCACCAGATGAACCTGCTGATGGACAACGACCTGATCGGCGCGGTCGACGGATTTCAGACGACCGGCGAAGGCGCGGTTTCGACGAACGGCAATCTGCTCTGGAACCAGGCCAACATCACCAATTACGGCGCTGCCGATCGGTTCGAGGCGATGAGCGAAGCCTACCGCAAGGCGTGTGAGAGCCTGAAGAACGGCAATGGCGACCTTTCCGACATTCTGGGCGACGGCCCCTTCGCCGGGATCGGCGCGCTTCGGGTGCTCTACATTTCCGGCGACATCCTCAATCTGCAATACATCAAGCAGACCACAATCGTTGGCGACAACGATCAGGTGGCGTTGGCGATGAATGCGCTGGCTGCGCATCCCGAAGCGGACTGGACGATTTCGACGGGAACCAATTCCCTGGTCAACTATGCCGGCATCGCCGACATGGATTCCACCGGCAAGACCTATGTCGGCGGCGGCGTCTATTCGGACGAGATCCTCATCCAGGCCGAGTTCGTTTCCACCGGTCCAGATCTCAGCGGCCAGGATCCGGATGTGCTGGTGAATGAAGCGGTCGCTTTCCTCGACGACGACATGATGGCGCCTGCCAGTTCGCCGACCACGGGAAATCCATCGCTGATGCCTGACACGGCCTATTCAGATCCGATGCAAAGCGTTCTTGCGTGATCGAACCGGGGGGATGGAAATGACGGAAGATCGGGATCAAGCCTGGCGGCCATTTGCCGACCAACCGGAATGGGACCGACCGGAAAGCGGCGAAGAGACTGCTGCCGGGCAAAGCAGAGCGTCGGCTGAGGCAGCCAAGCCGCTTTCGCAGTTTCTTCACAATCATACCGAGGCGGTCGATCGTTCCGTGGAACAAATCGACGATGTCGTCGCCCAACTGCGGCACATCGCGAGTCCGCCATCGGATCAGACACCAGCTTCGCATCGGGACGGGACGGTCGCCAAAAGCTTGGAGCCGCCTCCGTCGATCAGGCCTTTACCCCTTGAAACGCCCCCTCACCCACGCAAGGCGCACTTCGCTCCCCCCGGCAAAGCGCCTTTCGTTCCGCCGCTGGATACATCCCCCGTTCCAGCGGCGGACAGTGTTAGCAAGCCCGACGCGATCCGGCCGGCCCGACCGACCGCTGAGCCGGAGCGGCGGGCCGCACTGCCGACGCAAGGATCAGAACGCACGCCGAAGCCTGAGGTATTGCAGCGGCACGCGCCGGCGACGCCGCCGAAAGACGAGCGAAAGCCGCCGCAGGATCAGCC
>JBGTLX010000291.1:0-3953 GCA_041743855.1 Rhizobiaceae bacterium
GGCGCGCGAAAGCGCCTTGTCGGACAGGCCGAGCGCGTCGAGCGCCGCCATGGCCTCGTCGCGCCAGCTGCGCGGCGCGATCGCGTGATGCCCGGAGCGCCAGCCGCCTGGCAGCCCGAGTTTGCCGTGCACGACATTTGACAGCGCCGTCAGTCTTTTGACCAGCCCGTGATTTTGGAACACGAAGCCGATCTGGCTCCTGATCACCGCTTTTTGCGAACGGCCGGGACTACTGGTGAAACGCTCGCCGAAGATGGAGACGCTGCCACCATCCAGATCATGCAGGCCGACCAGCGTCTTCAGCAAGGTCGACTTGCCCGCGCCGTTGGCGCCGACAAGGGCCACCGTCTCGCCTTCATGGATCGCGATGCAGACGTCGTCGAGCACCGGCCGTTGGCCGCCATACGTCTTGACTACGCTTTCCGTCGAAATCAGGCATTCGCCCCGCGCTGTGGGCGCGGGGCGAAGTCTGTCGATCGGGCTTGGGAGGCCAATCCTCTCGGCGGCGGCGGCGCTTTTAGTCGCCAACGAAGGCATCGAAGCTGTTGATGCCGATGGTGCGATACATGGAGCGGACATAGTCGTAGTCCGCGTCATTGACCGTCTTCAGGAAGAAACCGCCATCGTACTTCTTGTTGTCGTCCGTTGTGGTGATGAGAGCCGTCATCAGCGTCTTGCTGTCATTGACGAAGGCGTCCTTGAGTTTTTGAACGGTCGCGGCATCGACACCGGAGCGGGCGACGAGAATATCGTTGGGCAGGTCGCGTCCGCGCGCCAGCACGGTAAACGAGACGTCCGGATAGGCTTCGCGGACGCTCTCCAGATGAGAGCGGTTCATGCCCACGGCGCCGATATCGCCATTGACCATCGCCTCCACCGCGACATTGCGGCCGAGGATCTCGGGCGTGTAGTCGACATTGTGCTTGAGGCCGAGATCGGACAGAGCCTGGGCCGGCCCGAGATGCTGCGAGGTGGAGCCGACCGCGCCGAAGGCGACTTTCTTGCCCTTCAAGTCCTCGATCTTCTTTACCGGGCCGTCGGACACAACGACGATCTGCGCAAAATAGTCGGGACGCTGCCAGGCGGTAACGATCACCGCGTCGGTCAATTGCTTGATGATGACGTATTCGGCAGGACCGGTCAGCACGAAATCGACCTGTTCCGCCCGCAAGGCCTCGACCGCGGCGGTGCGCGAACTGACGGGCAAGAGTTCGATCTCCAGGCCGGTCGCCGTCTGCAGGACGTCACGGAATGGTCCGAACTCCTGCTGGAGCTTTTCCATGCCTTCGACGTCGGTGACGGCGAAGCGTACTTTGTCGGCGGCGTTCGCCGCGATCACTGTCGCCAAAAGCGCAGCCGCTGCGATGAAGTTGCGTATCATAAGCCTGTCCCCTGTCCGGTGGTTTTCAGGCTCGACGCATAAGTCTCCTGCTTGACAGTCCGATGACGGGACTGTCTTGGTTTTATGACAACCCACAGGCTGGATCGCCGTGCGTCCCTCCGGACGCACGGTTAATGGCGCTAAACCGCCCTTTCACTTCTCGATAACCTCGTGGACAAACTGATAATATCCGGGCTCAACCGTCTCGATAAGAGGCGCCAGCTCCCGGGTATGTTCGGCGAACCCTTCGGTGTGATGAACGCGCTTGTGATAGGCAATCGTGTCGAACGTGCTGATCATCATCGCTGTCCTGCCATCCGTGGCGCGGTGCAGGCGGCTGCCGCGCCAGCCGGGAACATTGCCGCGCGAACGCTCTAGATTGACTTTCTGGAGAGCGACGAACTCGTCGATGATGCCTGGTTTCAAGATGAATTTGTTGATGAATACGACCGGACCGATCGCATCGGTGTCCAATGTTTCGTTCATTGCAGCGCTCTTTCCGTCCATCAGGACTGGCCAAGCGCGGCAAGATAAAACCTCAACCAGAGTTGAGGTCAAGTCTGAAATTTGACGGTCAGACCGTCGCGGGTCTGAAGGTCAGCGCCACCCCGTTCAGGCAATGGCGCTTGCCCGTCGGCTCCGGGCCATCGTCGAAGATGTGGCCGAAATGCCCGCCACAGCGGATGCAGTGGACCTCGGTGCGGACGGCGAACAACGAACTGTCTTCTTTGGTGCCGACGGCGTTGGGGAGCGACTCCCAAAAGCTCGGCCAGCCGGTTCCGGATTCGTACTTTGCCTCGGACGAATAAGCGGCGAGGTCGCAGCCGGCACAATGGAACAAGCCCTTGCGCTTTTCGGCGTTGAGCGGGCTTGTGCCAGGACGTTCCGTACCTTCCTCGCGCAACACGTTGTACTGCGCTTCGTCGAGAATGGCGCGCCATTCTGTGTCGGTCTTGGTGATTTCAAAGGTTTCGGCCAAGGCTTCGACCGGGCGGCCGAGGCGGAGAAGGATGCCGCCGCCGGCGAGCAGGGCCAGCGTTGCGGCGCTTCCGGTGAGCAATGTACGGCGGTTCATGTCGAATCTCCCTTTTGCCAAAACCTATCGCGGCTCGGCTTCACGGTAAAATCAATCGTGCTTGATGCCGGTCCGCAGACCGAAAACCGGATGAGACTTTCGGTCGGATATTCTAAACAAAAACGCCCCGCGCCGCCACGGGTGCAACGTGGCAGGCAAGGAGCGCTTTCGAGGATTGCGCGCCAGCCTCGAAAACGAGCAATAGCGCGCAATCCCAAGCCTGAGACGGCTTGTATTAGCTCCTTACGCCTTCGGCGTCAGGACCTTGTCGATGACGTGGATGACGCCGTTCGACTGATCGACATCGGCGATGGTGACGGTCGCCACGGTGCCGTTCTCGTCGGTCAGCGTGATCTTGTCCCCGTCCATCTTGGCCTGCAGGACGCAGCCGCCGACCGTGTTGACCGGGTGCGTGCCGCCATCATCGGCGATCATCTTGCCAATGGCGTCGGACATCGCGTCAGCGCCGACAACATGGCAGGTCAGGACCTTGGTGAGCTGGTCCTTGTTTTCGGGCTTGAGCAGCGTGTCGACCGTGCCGGCCGGCAGCTCTTCAAACGCAGCGTTGACCGGCGCAAAGACAGTGAACGGGCCGGGGCCGGAAAGGGTCTCGGCCAAGCCGGCAGCCTGAACGGCGGCGACAAGCGTGGTGTGATCCTTCGAGTTGACGGCATTCTCGACGATGTTCTTGTCGGCGAACATTTCAGCGCCGCCAACCATCGGGTTGTCCTGGGCGAAGGCGAAACCGGAAACCATAACGGCGCCGGCAAAAAGCGAAGCGGTAAGTTTGCGCATTGAAAATACTCCTTGGGTTGATTTCCCACTCGTCGGGGGACGCAAGCAGAAACGAACCGGACCGCCGGAAGTTTCGCGCCATCGGTAAAAAAACCGTTCACAACCCAAATTTTCTGTTTATGTCAGTCACATGACATCTTTTCGGCGCGCCAGGGCGCAGCCGATAAGTTTCCACGTGTCGCGGAAAATAATCTAGAGCATCGGAACGAAAAGTGGAATCCGGTTTTCGGATTTATTCCATGCTCATTCAAAGTGTTAGATCGTCCTTTGTGCGTCCGAGAGGACGCACGGCGATCTAATGCAAAACTATAGTCAGATGGTCTTCAAATCGCCCGCTGCGACGACGGGTCCGGTCGGCTGGCCTGTCGGCGAACCGCCGGAAGGCTCCAGGCTGACGGCCAGCACCGCTCCGGACGCAAGCTTGGCCATGGCGTCGGGCCCGATCGTGATATGGGCCGTCGTGCCGACAGGTATGACGCCCATCGAGACCGGAGCATTTTCGCCCACGATCATCCACAACTCGAAATCGCGACCCTCGGCGCGCGCGCCCGAGACATGCGACAGCGCCACGTCGCCTTCAGCCGCGTCATAGACGGCAAGGTAGTGGACATCGGTGCCTTCGGCCGCGAGCGAGGCGACCAGCCGCGTCTGCGGCGCGTCGGCCGGGGGGTTGATGGCGGGAATGGCGATAAACAGCGCGAG
>JBGTLX010000292.1:0-1687 GCA_041743855.1 Rhizobiaceae bacterium
TTCCGGCGCGAGCGGGCCGATCGCGTTCGAGGCGGCGCTGGCGGTGTCGGCGCTGTCGCTGCTGTCGGGCGACACCGTCCGCCGGCTGAAAATTTGCGTGCATTGCGGCTGGTTGTTCGTCGACAGGAGCCGCAATTCCAGCCGGCTGTGGTGCGACATGGCGGTGTGCGGCAACCGGCAAAAGGCAAAGCGCCATTATCACAGCCGCAAGGCGGCTTACCGGGAGGTTGCCTATGTTTAGCCATTCGCCGATCCGTTTCTTTGCAGCCGCCCTGGTCGTTTGGATAGGGCTGCCCGGGTGCCGGGACACAGGCCCGGAAGGCGAATATTTCCAGATCGCGGGAAAACTGTTCATCTTCAACTACCGGGTCGCAACCGCCACCTATCTGGTCAATCTGAAGCCGGCGCGGCCGGTCGGCGACGGCCAGACGGCGGTAGCCACGTTCGAAAATCCGGATGGCGGCGAGGCGATCGTCGTGCGCCAGAAGATCTGGCCGCAACTTGAAAAGACGACCATCGAGAGCCCGTCCTTGCGCTGCGTGGTCAAGGACCGGCCCTACAGAGTGGCGATCCGCATAGAGGACAGTTCCGGGCAGGTACTCCAGACGATCGAGACGACGATGACGTCGTCCGAGGACCAGAGCATTCTGCCGGACCGGCCGCTGGTCGTCGGCCCCGCCTATACGCCCAATCCGGAGCTTGCAGGCCGCCCCGACGGAAAATTGCCGGCCAACCAGGTCGAGCCCTGTCCGCCGCCCGCCTGAATTGCGGGCTATATCCCAGGAAATTATCTTGCTCTGCTGTGTCATTATTCGGTGGATTGTTGCCGCGATGTCGTCTGCCCAGATTGGGCATTGCTCTTTTTTAAACCGCGCCGAATTCGTTTGACCTCGTCGGGCAGCACGGAAACACTATATGTTCCGCAGGCCTGCGTCGGTCGCGCAACCTCGCGCGGCCTTCGAAAGAGGATTGCCTGATGACGCTTCACAACGTTGCGCTCGACGACAAATTCGATCTCGGCAAGGAGCGCATATTCCTGTCCGGCTCGCAGGCCGTCGTGCGCATGCTCCTGATGCAGCGCGAGCGCGACCGGCTGGCTGGTTTGAACACGGCAGGCTTCGTGTCCGGCTATCGCGGTTCGCCGCTGGGCGGTCTCGACCAGCAGCTGTGGCGGGCCAAGGCCAAGCTCGCCGCATCGGACATCGTGTTCCAGCCCGGCCTCAACGAGGAGCTCGCCGCCACCGCCTGCTGGGGTTCGCAGCAGACCGAACTTCTAGGCGAGGGCAAACATGACGGCGTCTTTTCCGTCTGGTACGGCAAAGGCCCCGGCGTCGACCGCTCCGGCGACGTCTTCCGCCACGCCAACCTCGCCGGCTCATCGAAACATGGCGGCGTGCTTGCGCTCATGGGCGACGACCACACCGCCGAATCCTCCACCAACGCGCACGCCACCGAATTCCTCTTCGTCGACACGATGATCCCGATCCTCAACCCGGGCGGCGTGCAGGAACTGATCGACTACGGCCTCTACGGCTTCGCCCTGTCCCGCTTCGCCGGCACCTGGGCGGCGATCAAATGCGTCAAGGACAACATCGAATCCACGGCCTCCGTCGATGCGTCGCTCGACCGTCTGAACATCGTCATACCGGACTTCGACATGCCGCCCGGCGGGCTGAACATCCGCCAC
>JBGTLX010000293.1:0-3432 GCA_041743855.1 Rhizobiaceae bacterium
GATGCGGGGCGGCGGCTGGGTCTGCGCGCTTGCGGCGAACGCCGGGACGGCGGCAAGGGCCGCCAGGCCAAGCAACACGATTTTCTTGTTCATGCCTGTCTCCGTGAAGCAAAATGCTGCCGCGCGATTATAGCTCGATTATGGGATGATTGCGGCGGCGGCGGTTCGCCAACCGCGCCGAACCGCCATCTTCGCGCGGAGGCGCGCCTATCCTGCGCATGCCAAGCCACCTTCGACGGAGCCTTGTGCGCGGGCGCAAAAGCCATTATCCAAACCCGCGTGTGGGGCCTGTAGCTCAATGGTTAGAGCCGGCGGCTCATAACCGCTTGGTTGGGGGTTCGAGTCCTCCCGGGCCCACCATTTCCGTCTTCGCTTTTCCTGGACTATCATGCGCAATCTCAAAATAGTCGACTTATCCGTGGCTTGGCGGCGCGCGGAGCCCAGCGTTTGGCGGAGAAATTTGGATTTACGGTAGAACGGCGCCAAAAGCCGGCGCGTCTCTGTAGGCCTGAATTCCCAGCCAAACGTTTGCCAAGCATCGGTTATGATGCCCGCATTGGCCTTGGCTGGGTGCGGCGACGGCAGAGCCGCTGCTGGTTAAGTGGCTACGGCGCGGCGCCCGCGTTCCGCGTCGGCGTTTCGCTTAGATTCCAGGACTCGCCGAGCGCCACTTCGACAGCCTGAATGAGTTGGTCGTCGGTGAACGGCTTGCGTATCAGCGCAACGTCGTCAGGGCGGGTGGCAATGTCGGAATCACCGGCATAGCCGCTGATTATGATAGCTGGCCAATCGGAACGCAGAACTCGCGCAGACCTTATGACGTCGATCCCCGTGACGATCGGCATGGCAAAATCCGTCACGATGAGATCGTATCTCTCCGGCTCCAGCTTCAACGCCGCGATCGCCTCAACGCCTCCGCCTAACGATATCACTTCGAAGTTGCTGTCCTCCAACACCTGCGCGGTTATCTCTCGCAGACTGGCGCTGTCGTCGACCAATAGAATGACAGGGCGCTTGCTGTATTTTCGGCGCTCGGCTGTCTTGGCGGAAACCGACATGTGTTGCTGCGGTGAAACGTGTCCCTCCGCCGCCCGGGGCAACCATATCTCGATGCACGTGCCCCTGCCGACCTCGCTGTTGACCGTCAGCGATCCCCCGGATTGCCTGGCAAAGCCATAGACCATGCTTAGCCCGAGACCTGTGCCTTTCCCCACGTCCTTGGTCGTAAAGAACGGCTCGAGAACTTTGGCCAGAAGCTCGGGCGGGATGCCAGCGCCAGTATCCTCCACGGTGAGCGAAACATAGTCGCCCGCCTCCAGCCCGTCCCGGCTCTGCGGAACGCTCCTGTTGGCGGCGCGGACCAGGATGGATCCGCCCGAAGGCATCGCGTCCCGCGCGTTGAAAATAAGGTTCATCATGGCGAGTTCGAACTGGGCAGCGTCCACATAGACCGGCCATACCGAATCCTCAGTCGCCCAGTCGAACCGCACAAGACCGCCAAGGACAGGGGCGAGCAGGCTTTCCATCGTTTCGCCGAACCTGGACAGTTGCACCACATCGGGCTTCAGCCGTTGCTTGCGCGAGAAAGCAAGCATGCGATCGACCAGATCCGCACCCTGCTTGGCGGCATGGCGCATCATGTGCACGATTCGGGTGGACTCGGCGGTGAGTTGGCCTCGGCGTTCAAGCAGCCCCAGGCCGCTGAGCACCGCCGCCAGCAGATTGTTGAAGTCGTGGGCGATCCCGCCCGTCAGCTTGCCGACCGCGTCGAGCCGCTGCGAGTGCATGAGCTGGTCTTCAAGCTGGCGACGCTCCGTTATATCAAGAAGAGTTCCAACAAGTTCCGGCGTGCGGCCGTCGGCCTCGGTCGACATGACGCCATGGTCGAGAAAGCTCCTGTATGTGCCGTCGGCGCAAAGCCAGCGAAACTCGCATGTGTAGGACCCCGCTTCACGGGCGCCGTGCAGTGTTTCCATGAGCCGCGGCAAGTCCTCTGGGTGGACCCGGCTGAGACCGAATTCGGGATCGTTCGTCAATCGCTCAGGTTCGAATCCGGTAAGCCGCTTCACCGCCTGGCTGACAAAATGCGCCCCGAAGGGCGGTGTGGCGGCGCGCGAGTGGAAACAGATAGGAAGCGAACGCAAGATCGCTTCCTGACGTTCCTCGGATTTGCGCAGTGCCTGCTCTACCGCCAGTCTTTCCGATTTTTCGCGAAGATTCTCCTCCATAAGCTGCTGTTGGAAAGCAGCCTTCTGTTGAATTTCCCGCGTCTTTACGAACAGCTCGACGAAAATCGCCACCTTCGATTTGATCATGAACGGATCGACGGGCTTGAATACGAAATCGACGGCCCCGGCGTCATAGCCGCGCAACATATGCGCATCTTCCTTGTTTATCGCGGTCAGGAAGATGATTGGGGTCCGCTTCGATTGCTCGCGCTGACGAATGATCTGCGCGGTTTCGTAGCCGTCGATGCCGGGCATCAACACATCGAGCAAAATGACGGCGAACTCATCCTTGAGAAGACAGCGCAGGGCTTCCTCGCCCGACCGCGCGCAGACGATTTCCGCGACATCCTCCAGGACGCCTTTGATTGCCTGAAGATTGCGCTCATCGTCATCGACGACGAGCACCCGCGCGGACACATCCTGATGAGTGGTTGAAGTGGTGTCCTGTCGCTTGCGCTTGACCTGCCTCAATGCGGATGTCGCCATGATCTTTTCCGCCGCTCAGTTTAGCGCGACGGACAAGTGGTGCTTGGTCGCAGCGTCCGGCCGGGAGCGCGAGCGCGTCACCCAAACCCGAAGCAACGCAAGCAAAAGATCGAGATCGACCGGCTTTGCGATGTAGTCTGACGCACCCGCGTCGAGACACTTCTGGCGATCTCCCTTCATGGCTTTGGCTGTCACGGAGATCAGCGGGATCTTCGCGATTGCGGGATTTTTGCGAATTTCCCGCATCGTCTCGTAGCCATCCATCTCGGGCATCATGATGTCGACCATCATGGCGTCCACGCCTGGCGTGCTTCTCAACCGCTCAATGCCCTCGCGGCCGTTCTCGGCGAAAACGACCTCGAGGCCGTGCTGCTCCAACGCGCTCGTCAGCGAGAAGATGTTTCTGACGTCATCGTCGACGACAAGCACTTTCCGGCCCTGCAGCGAGGCGTTGTCCTTGCGCTCCACGATGATCTGCATGTCTTCCGGAATGTTGGCGATGGCTCGATGCAGGAAAAGCGCCGTCTCGTCGAGCAGTTTCTCGGATGATTCCGTGCTGTCCTTAACGATGACCGTCGAGGCGATCTGCTGAAGCTCCCTCTCCCGCTCCTTCGACAGACTCTGGCCGGTATAGATCACGATCGGCAGGTCCGCCCCGCCGGGCGTCCTGCGGACGCGCTCGATAAGTTCCGCTCCCGACAGATCCGGCAGGCCGAGA
>JBGTLX010000294.1:0-3109 GCA_041743855.1 Rhizobiaceae bacterium
AACGATGTCTGCCGGCATCTTCTGCTTGAGCTGCAAAGCGCCCTGATAGTCGATGTCGAACAGCATGTCGCGGCCGTCCGCCATGGCGGCTTCCGCCGGCTCGCGAGGCGTTGCGTAGCAATTGCCGTGAACCTCGGCCCATTCAAGCAGCAGGTCGCTGTCGCGCATGCGATCGAAATCGCGCTGCGAGCGGAAATGATAGTGAACGCCCTCAATCTCGCTGCCCCGGCGCGACCGCGTGGTGACGCTCACCGAAAGCTCCAGGCTCGAATCGCTTTCGAGCAGGTTGCGCGCGATTGTCGACTTCCCCGCCCCGGAGGGCGAGGACAGCACCAGCATCAAACCCCGGCGGCGTATGCGGATCATGGCGCGTTCCAACGGCTTGACCGTTCTATTCCAGATTCTGGACCTGTTCGCGAAACTGGTCGACGACCGCCTTCAGGTCGAGACCGATCGCGGTGATTGCCGCCGCGTTCGATTTTGAGCACAGCGTATTCGATTCGCGGTTGAATTCCTGCGCCAGAAAATCGAGCTTCCTGCCGACCGGCCCACCGGCGGCGAGCAGCGCGCGACCGGACGCGACGTGCGTTTTCAGGCGGTCGATTTCCTCGCGGATGTCGGCCTTCGTGGCAAGGAAAGCTGCCTCCATGTGCAGCCGGTTTTCGTCCAGATTGGCCGACGCGTCCATCAGCAGGCGCACCTGCTCGGCCAGTTTCTGGCGTATTGCCGCAGGGTCACGCGAGGGGTCGGCTTCGGCGGCGAGCGTCAGCGCCTCAATGTGATCGATCTGATCGGCAAGCACCGTTCCCAGCGCGCCGCCTTCGGCTAGCCTGGCTGCTTCCAGTCCCTCCAGCGCGGTTTCCAGCGCGCCAAGAATCGCGCTGTCGAGAGCGCTTCTTTGTTCGTCGGTTTCGCTGAAAGTCTCGGGCGCTTCAAGTACGCCTCGAAGCGCCAGTATCCCATCGGCCGTTGCCGGCCCAACGCCAAATTGTTCCTGCAGCCTCTGCGCCAGTCCTGCCACGTCTTTCAGGAAAGCCTCGTTCACCACGGGCTGCGCCTGCGATCCGGCAGCCCGCCCGATGGTCAGCGAGGCCTGGAAGTTGCCGCGCGAGAATCGCTTCTGCGCGGCTTGGCGCACAGCCTGCTCGAGGCGCTCGAAGCCCGCCGGCAGGCGCGGCCGCACATCGGCGTTCTTGCCGTTGACGGATTTTAGTTCCCACGCGACTGACGTGCCGTCCTGCTCGGCGGCGACCCGCGCGAAGCCCGTCATGCTCTGCAACATCGATACTTTCCTGTCCGCGCTACTGGGCGGCCTCGGTCGCCGTCGGTTCCGCGACCGGCGCGGCTTCGGCGGCTTCTTCCGCGCGCTTTTTTTCTATGGCCCGCCACCGCGCGACATTCTGGTTATGCTCTTCCAGCGTGGCAGCGAAGGCATGCCCGCCGCTGCCGTCCGCGACGAAATACAAATCGCCGGTCTTGGACGGATTGGCGACCGCCTCCAGAGCCGCCCGGCCAGGATTGGCGATCGGCGTCGGCGGAAGCCCTTCGATCATATAGGTGTTGTAAGGCGTCTGCTTCTCGATGTCGGATTGATAGATGGGCCGGTCCGCGGGCTTTCCCTTGCCGCCGAACAATCCATAGATGATCGTCGGGTCGGATTGCAGACGCATGCCCTGGTTCAGCCGGTTGATGAAGACGGCCGCCACCCGCGAGCGCTCGTCGCCCCTGCCCGTTTCCTTCTCGACGATCGAGGCCAGCGTCACGAATTCGTTGATGTCGGCGAGGGGAAGATCCGCGACCCGGCGATTCCAGACGCTTTCTACCAGTTTTTTCTGGTCGGCCAGCATCTTGGCGATGATCTGCTCGCGGGTGGCGCCGCGCGTAAACTTCTGCGTATCGGCGGCAAGGCTGCCTTCGGAAGGAAACTCCGCCGGCATATCGCCGGTCAGACCCTCATGCTCGGCGATGCGGGCGAAGGCTTGCTCGACGGTCAGCCCTTCCGGAATTGTCAGCGAGGCCAGGACCGACCTGCCGCTTCGCAACAAATCCATGATGTCGCGCATCGAAGCGCCAGCCTGGATCTCGTACTCGCCCGCTTTAAGCTCTCCGTCATGGCCATAAGCGCGGACGCCAAGCTGGAAAATGCGCGAATCGTCGATCAGGCCGCGCCTTTCGAGTTGCTCGGCGATGTTGGCGACGCCGGTATTGGGCCGAACGACGAAATTCGCCGTCGTCGCCGACGGGCCCGGACCCTCGAACTCGCTTTTGCCGACATAGACGGCGATGCCGGCCACCACCACGAGCAGCATCGCCGACGTCATCAGGAAGTTCATGAAAACGACGACCTGGCTGCGCGAGGCGCGCGATCGCTTGGGTGGCGGCGTTCCCATTTCCGGCCTCAGCGCTTCATTGGCGGTTTTCGGGACAATGGGATGCTGCGGCGCGTCGCGCCGGCCGAATTCGCCGTCGTTTACCGGATTGGTGTTCATATCGCCTCACCCATCAATCCTTGCCGGGAAGCCCCAACGGACCCTGTCGTCCAGCGCCAAGATAATTGAGAACCGAACGGTTCCCCGAAAAATATGCTTAATCGCGAGTCCGCCGAGAGATTATGGCAAAATTCGCGGCGGCGGCTCAAGCCGCGTAACGCTGAAAGATCAGCGACGCATTGGTGCCGCCGAAACCGAACGAGTTCGACAGCGCCACGTCGATCCGCCGCGCGCGCGGCTTGTTGGGTACAAGATCGATCGCCGTCTCGCGTTCGGGATTGTCGAGATTGATGGTCGGTGGAGCAATGTTGTCGCGAATGGCCAGGACGGAGAAGATCGCCTCGGCGGCGCCGGCCGCGCCGAGAAGATGACCGATCGAAGATTTCGTCGACGACATCGAAATTTTGGAAGCCGCGTTGCCGACCAGGCGCTCCACGGCCCCAAGCTCGATCGTATCGGCCATGGTCGAGGTGCCGTGTGCGTTGATGTAGTCGATGTCAGCCGGCGCCAGCCCCGCCCGCTTCAGCGCCGCCGTCATGCAGCGGAACGCGCCGTCGCCATCCTCGGCGGGCGCGGTGATGTGGTGCGCGTCGCCGGTCAGCCCGTACCCTGTCACCTCG
>JBGTLX010000295.1:0-13391 GCA_041743855.1 Rhizobiaceae bacterium
TCCGCGCGGTCATGCGCCGAGCCGGGCCGCCTGCGCTCCTCGGGCTGATCCCACTGCGAACTCATCAGCTTCCCTTCGAGCCGGGCATAAGAGCCGGCCTGTGCCTTGTTGGATAATCAAACGATAACAAAAGACTAAACGGGAATGTTGAATCTGCGGTTAACCAATAGGATAGATTGCGCGTGTAGTTTCGACGCCTGACCACCTATTTTTCGGCGGCCGCTTGGCGGCAATGCTGAACCTGTTTCTGGATCGGGCCGCATGACGGATCTGATAAGCGTTTCCGGCCAGCCTCAGGGCTCGGCGTCGCGCGGTGGCGTCGCGAAGGTGTACGCGGCGGAAGGCGCGGCGGCGGATTTCGCCAACGCGTTTTTCGGTCTGGTCATGGCGGCTTTTATCACCGCGGCGCCGGTCATTGCCCATCTCGCCCATCCCGCTGCCGGAATCCTGACCGCGCTGCTGCTTGGCGGGCTCTGCGCCTGGCGCATGCCGCAGATCTCGATCCTGGCAATCGTCTTTGCCCTCATGTTCCAGAATTTGTTCGTGTCGCTGGTGGCGGGACAGATCGATGGCGAAGCGGATTTCGACTTCATCCGCGGCTACAATTTCGCCCTCCTCAGCGTGACATGGCTGGTGTGCGTGGCAAAAATTCCGGGCGAGTGGCGCGACCGCAACCCGGCGATCGACCCGTTCGTCAAGGTCTCGGCCTTCGTCCTCGCCACGCTCGGGGTCCATTTCCTGATCGGCTTTGCGCTCTACGGCACCACCGCGGTCGTCTATCTTAGAAACATCGTCACGCCGCTGCTGCTCTTTCATGTCTGCCTGCTGACTTTCCTGCGCCAGTCGATGCGGCTTGGCCTGCCGATAACCTTGCTGTCGGCGCTCATCGTGGTGTGCGGGTTTTTCGAATTCCTGTTCCGCCAGACCTGGCTCGCCGTCACGAACGGATACGCCTATTGGGAACTGGCGATGGGACCGAACTACAGCACGCTCGCCTTCGACAAGACGGCAAAGGAGACCGGGCGCGTCATGTCCGGATTGCTCGACACGTTCGCCATCACGCTGTTCAACTCGCCGCTGCTGGAGGATTTTGGCGCGCAGATCATGCGCTTGCTCGGCCCAAACATGCACGCCATCAGCTTTGCTTATGCGCTCTGCTTCCTGGCGATCTTCGCGCTCTATCGCGGGCGCGTCGGCATGACCGCCGCGCTGCTGGCGCTGCTCGTTCTGACCAGCGCCAAGGGGCCTTTGATCCTGTTCCTGCTGGTCGCCATAAGCTGGACCTTGTCGCGCCTGTTCGGCGCCCGTTTCGCTTTTGCCGTCCACTGCCTGGCGCTGGTCGCCTATGCGGCCCTCGGCATCGTCATCGGCTTAAGCATCGGCGATTACCACGTTCTCGGCCTGATGGCCGGGCTCTATGATTTTTTTAGCTATCCGCTCGGTTCGGGGATCGGCGCCGGCGGCAATTTTTCCTCCGAATTCGAGTTGATAAACTGGTCGGAGGCACAGGCTCTCGGGCGAACGCCATTCCCCGTCGAAAGCGCCGTCGGCGTCCTCATCCACCAGATCGGAATTTTCGCCGTGGCCGTCATCGGCGCCTATCTGTGGATTTCCTGGCGTCTGCTGCTTGTGGCGCAAAGAACCGGCAACAGCCTCCATGCGGCGGCGGCCTTCGCTCTCGCCACGATGGTGGCGACGGGGCTGTTCCAGGAGGAGGCTTACTTCTCGCCATTGGCGCTGGGTCTGTTCACAGCGCTGGCCGGAATGATCATCGGCGCGAGCCTCCGGACGAATTTGCTGCGTTAGGGGTATTGATATTCAGGTGATGCCGGTCTGCAAATGGCGGCTTTCTGCGCTTCCGGTACTCACGTACCCGAACGTACGCTCCGTTCCGGTTCTCGAAATCCACCATTTTCGCCTCGGCCTGCCCTGAATCGCAATACACCCTAACCCAGCGCCAAATCATTTCTTGAGATTTTTCTGGTCTGATGCCGCCAACCATAGTCAGGCGCTGATGACGAATCGACCAAAACCCATCCGGCTGCTGTTCATCCAGACTCAGGCCGAGATGGCCGGGGCGCAGGAGATTTCGCGTCTGCTGGGCGAAGGGCTCGGCCGCGAAATGCGCGGTGGCGAAGCCGAATTCGAGATCCATCATCTGTTTTTCTACCGCAAGACGGCCGCATTCGATCAGTGGGACAACGTGCATTTCTGCCTGGCGGAAAGCCCCAAAAATCCGCTGTCGTTTGCGGCCTTCCTTTGGAAGCTGACCCGCTTGATCCGCCGCATCGGCCCGGATGTGCTTTTGACATTCCAGCATTACGGAAACATTTTCGGCGCGCCGGCCGGCCGGCTCGCGGGCGTTCCAGCGATTATCGCCAACCACGTGTCGGCGCCGGCCACCATCGGGCCGATGGCGCGGCGGATCGATCGATGGCTGGGGCTTGCCGGCGCTTATGACGTCATCACGGTGAATTCCAACCAGACCGGGCGGGACTATCGGGCCTATCCGGCGCGCTACCGGAACCATCTGACGCATGTCCCGCACGGTTTCGAGACGAGATCGAGCGGCATCGGCAAGGGCGATGCGCGCGCCGCTTTCGGCCTGCCCGTGGGCGTGCCGCTGATAGGCTCGGTCGCGCGCCTGCATCCGCTAAAGCAGCTCGAGGCCGCGATCAATGTCCTGCCTAACCGGCCGCACATGCATCTGGCCATCGCCGGGCAGGGTCCCGAAGAACAGCGCTTGCTTGCGCGTGCGGCGGAGAGTGGCGTCGCGGACCGGGTTCATCTGGTCGGGGACATGCCGCCTCGGCGGATCGGGATGTTTCTGGCAGCGCTCGATGTTTTTGTCTTTCCGACACTGGCCGAGACCTTCGGGCTGGCGGCCGTCGAGGCGGCGCAGGCGGGCATTCCGGTGGTGGCCAACGATCTGCCCGTCCTGCGCGAGGTGCTGAACGTGGATGGGCAGGCCTGCGCGCTCTTCGCCGATGCAGCGGATGCGGACGATTTCGGCTCGAAGATCGATCTTCTCTTTGCAGACCGGGGGCTTGCGGAGCGGCAGTCTGTGCTCGGGCGCAGGCTCGGCGAACGTTATACGGTGTCCGCGATGGTGGCGTCCTATGCCGGGCTCATCCGCCGCTTGGCTGTGCAGGACCCGGCAGTGGTACGCCCATGACTGTCCAGGGACCGAAAACCATCCTCGTCATCGTCGATGCGCCCGCATTCGCCCGCTGGGTGCCGTGGCTCTTGGAGGCGATCGAAAAGCGGCCCGGCGTCGACGTGTTTCTGCGAATAGTGGAAGCTGGTCCCGATAATGGCTCCTCGACACTCGCGACGCTGCTGACGCTCGAGAAAATGCTCCTGCGGCGCGGCCGCGCCTGCGGGTCGGATCGCCTGTCGCGCGACCTCGTCGAACAGCGCGCGATGCCGGCGGCTCAAAAACCCGATCTGGTCATCGACCTGACGGACCGCGACGACAGCCATGCCGGCGCGACTGTCCTGCGCCCGCTCTACAACGGCCATCCAGGCGAAACCGCGCTTGCCTCGGCGCTGTTTTTCGGCGGATCGCCACACATTGCGATCGAGCGGCGCTTGGCCGGCAGCGAAGGCCGGCACGTCGCTGTTTCGGGAACCGCATCGCTGGAAGCGGCCGCCGGCATCGGCGGCGGCATTGAAGCCGTTGCCTCGCGTGTCGTCACGCTCGTCTTAAAGGTGCTGTCGGAATCTGGTTCTTCCCCAAGCCTCGCGGGCGCTTCCAACCTCAAAACGGTCCGCGCCATCGGCCGCGGGGATATCCTCGCCTATTCCGCCAAAGGCGTCGCCCGCGCCGCCGCCCGCGCGGCTTACCATCTCTGCTGCCACGGATCCCACTGGCGCGTCGGCTGGCGCTTCGTGAAGCCCGGCCACGATGTCTGGACACGGCGTGACTTGTCCGGTCCGACCTGGAACGTTCTTCCCGATCCGGTCGATCATTTCTACGCCGACCCTTTCCCGCTGATGTGGAAGGGCAGGGACTATGTGTTTTTCGAGGATCTCGACCAGAAGACCGGCAGGGGCATCATTTCGGTCGTCGCCTTCGACGAGGCGGGCAGGCCGGGGCCGACCATGCCGGTTCTTCAGGAGCCGTGGCATCTGTCCTACCCGTTCCTGATCGAATGGGGCGGCGACATCTGGATGGTCCCCGAAAGCTCGACCAATGGCGACATCGCCATTTACCGCGCCGCGGATTTCCCGCTGAAATGGGAGCGGCATGCGACGCTGTTGAGCGGCCTCGAAGCAGCCGACGCGACCATCATCGACCATGGCGGGCTGCTCTGGATGTTCGCGGTCGTCCGCGACGGCGTCGGCGGCTACTCCGATACGCTTCGCCTCTGGTCCGCGACCGATCTTTTCGGTCCGTGGACGCCGCATGCGAACAACCCCATCCTCGTCGACGACCGCACCGCGCGGCCCGCCGGTAATCTGGTGCGCAGGAACGGCAACCTCTACCGGCCGGCTCAGGATTGCGGCCCGGCCTATGGCGCGGCGCTGAATTTCATGCTGGTGACAAGACTCGACCGGCAAGGGTTTTCGCAGGAGATCGAGGGGACCATCGCGCCCAATGCGAACTGGCCGGGCCGCAGGCTGCATACGCTGAACTACAATGGCCGTCTGGAAGCCATCGACGGTTTCGTGCCGCGTCCGAAAATGAAGATGGCGGCCGATTGGGTCGATCGTCTCTACAGTCCAGGAGCATAATCGCGAACGTCCGATGGCCACTCACTCGGCGGCAGGCACGAGCGCCCGCATGATGCCCTCATCAGGCATGCCAGTTTTGGGATCGATGAGGCCGAACCCGTCCTGAAAATCCCAATGCGTCCAGCCGAGACAATGGTCCTCGGCCTGCCGGCGCACCGCAGCCAGCCAGGTCAGCCGCGATTGGCGCGGGGCGACATGCGACAGCACGCCAAATTCGTTGACGATCACCGGGGCCGAATGTTTCGCGCTCCACGCGCTCATCATGTCGAAGGCCGGCGCCAGCGCCTCTTCGGTCCAGGGCGTGTCCAGCGCCAGCCGGAGCATCGTGGCTGCCGCTTTGTGTCCGGAAGACGAAAGCTCCGCGATCTTGCCCCGCATGACCTCGTCGGCGGCAAATGCGGGAAAGGGCAGGCCCTTCAGGTGCTGGATGGGGTCGTCCGGACCGCCCCAGTCCGCGCCCTGATGGGTGAAGGCGAAGGGGTCGTAGAAATGCACGGCATAGACGATGTTGCCGTCATCGAAGGGCGGCATGGCGGCCAGTTCTTCATGGCGCTGCGGGCCCGACGGTCCGACGACGATGGTGTTGTCCGGCAGGATGCGGCGGATTTCCACGATCAGCGCCGCGGCCGTTTTGCGCCATGTGTCCGCGTCGGTCCGCGGCTCGTTCAGCAATTCCACCGCTATCTTTTCGGGATCGAAATGTTGGACCCGCTTGGCTATGGCGCGCCAGAGTCGAGAAAGGATGCGCTCGGCCTCGCCGGGATCGCGCTCGAACAATTGTCCGATGGTCTCGTCCGCATGGAGGTTGAGCGAAATCGCGTAATCGAGGCTGAGCAAAAAGACGATCTGCTCGACAACCGCGTCGAGATAGGCCTCGTCGTTCTCCGCAGTCAGGCGCCTGTTGTCGAGCGGCAGGCGGATATGGCCGAAACCTTCGTCCCGAAGCGCCTGAAGCTGCGCAAGAGTTGGGCGATGGGCAATGTCGGCATTGTCCCAGCCGGGCAGGTTGACGCCACGGCGCATCGCGGCAAGCAGTCCCGGATTGGAAAAACTTTCTGCGACGCCGCAGGCTTGGCGGTCCGCGGCGGAGGCCGCGCCGAGCGCCAGGCAGCAGAGCAGGGCCGCGCGCAACAGCCGCACCAATGCCCTGGTCAGTCCCGACGCCACGGTTGCGGCCTGGGCCACGGCCATCCGGTTACGCCGAGTGACGGATGAGGGCGCTGATCGCCTGCGGACTGGTGGTCAGATAGCGCATGGCGAGCCGGCGCGGCTCCAGCCATGCGCGGTAAATCCATTCGAGGCCGGCCGATTGCATCCAGGCCGGCGCCCGCGAATTCCGGCCGGACAGGAAATCGAACAGCCCGCCCGATGTTTTTATCACGCCGACACCCGTCAGGCGGTCGATGTTGCGGCTGACGAAACGCTGCTCCAGCGGCACGCCGAGCCCGATCCACAGTATATCGGGCTTGGCGGCGTTTATCTCGGCAACGACGACGTCTTCCTCGTCCGGCTTGAAATAGCCGTTGCGGCGGCCGGCGAAGACGAGTTTCGGATAGGCCTTTTGCATCGCCTCCACGGCCTTGGCGTTGACCTCTTCGCCGGCTCCGAGGAAATAGAACGACACGCCCACCTGCTCGGCGCGCCGGGCGACGGCATGCACGAGGTCCGTGGTCGCGACCCGTTCGGGGAGAGGATTCTTGGACAAAAGCCTGGAATAAAGCACCATCGGCATGCCGTCGGCATGGATCTGGTCGGCCGCTAGCATCAGCTTGAGAAATTCGGGATCGTTGCCGCAGAGCGCCAGAACCTGTCCGTTGGCCGAGGTCGAATAGCAAGGTCGGGTGCCGGTGCCGCGCGCGGCAAGCGCATGCGCGACGAAACCGGCGGCCGACGTCTCGATATCGGCTTGCGCGATCGGCAGCCTGCCGAGCAAGCTGGTCGGCCACTCGTCCATCGGTCTGTCGGGCGATGTGCTCAAATCTCTGCTGCCTTCGTGCGCGTCTATGCAACGCGATAGTATTATCCCGAAACTGTTGATATTTGTTCAACCGCCATCAACGCACTATGGTTAAGACAGGCTGACTATTTGCCGAGTTCGACCGACCGCAGCCTTGCCGCCTCGACAGCCTCGCCGACAAGATCCTTCAGCCGGTCGCCGCCCATCAGCACGGCAAGCGCCGCCGCCGTGGTGCCGTTGGGACTGGTGACCTGTTGACGCAAGACGGAAGGGTCCTCGCCGCTCTCGGCCGCCAGCGACGCGGCCCCATGGACGGTTTGCATGGCGAGGACTTTCGCCGTTTCGAGCGGCAGGCCGGCTTTGACGCCGGCCTCGGACAGGCATTCGATGAAATGGAAGACATAGGCCGGCCCGGAGCCCGACAGGGCGGTCACCGCATCCATCAGGCTTTCGTTGTCGATCGCGGCGACCGCGCCGCTGGCCGAAAGAAGGGTGCTTATGAAAATCTTCGCCTCGTCCGACACATGCGCGTTGGCGAAGGTCACCATCATGCCCTTGCCGATGGAAGCCGGCGTGTTGGGCATGCAGCGCATGATCGGCGCGTCGCCTCCCAAAATCTCCTCGAAAGCCGAAATGCCGGTTCCAGCCGCGATGGAGAGGAAGGTCGTGGCTCCGCCGGCGAAGCGCCGGTAGCCCTCCGTCACCGCGCGGATCACCTGCGGCTTGACCGCGAACACGACCAGATCGGGCGCCGCATCCGCCGGGATCTCGTCGCTTCCGGCGGCGACCTTGCCGCCGAGTTTTGCGGCGCGGGCGCGCAATTCGTCGTTCGGCTCGATGACCAGCGTTTCGGTCGGATCGAGTTTTCCGGAGTTGATCCAGCCGGCGAGCATGGCGTAGCCCATATTCCCGCACCCGGCGAGCAGCACGCGGATTTTTTTCAAATGCCTTTTCCCCTTTTATCCGGGAGCGGATAATCCCGCACGGTCTATCATCCTGTCCGGCCCGTTCCAACGGCCCGGTGCCGCAGAAATCGAGACCATGCTTGTAGGATTTCAGTTTCGCGGCGCAAAACGCCGCAAAGGCGTCGTTGCGGCGTCCAGTAATCGGCAATATGCGCGCTTGGTGCCGCTCTCTTGCGAACAGGACATGACATGGCCGACATCATCGACGGAAAACGGGTTGCGGACGATGTGGTCGCGACGGTCAAGCGGCTGACCGCCGATCTCGTCGCGACCGGCGCGCCCGCGCCCGGCCTGGCGGTCGTCATCGTCGGCGAGGACCCCGCAAGCCAGGTCTATGTCTCGTCGAAGAGCAAGAAAGCCAAGGAGTGCGGCTTCGTCTCGGTCCAGCACACGCTTGCCGCGGATACGAGCGAGAACGAACTGCTCGGCCTGATCGGCGGCCTCAATGCGGATCACGCCATCGACGGCATCCTCGTCCAGCTGCCGCTGCCCGGCCACATCGATTCGGGCAAGATCATCCAGACCATCGCGCCCGAAAAGGATGTCGACGGCTTTCATTTCATCAATGTCGGCAAGCTCGGCTCAGGCCAACTCGACACTGCCTTCGTGCCATGCACGCCGGCGGGCTCCATGATCCTGATCGAGCGGGTTCGCGGCAAGGATCTGTCAGGCTTGAGCGCCGTCGTCGTCGGCCGCTCCAACATCGTCGGCAAGCCGATGGCCAGTCTGCTGCTGGCCGCCAATTGCACCGTCACCATCGCCCACAGCCGCACGAAGGACCTGCCGGCTCTGGCGCGCACGGCAGACATTCTGGTCGCCGCCGTCGGCCGGCCGGAAATGGTCAAGGGCGACTGGGTCAAGCCCGGCGCAACCGTCATAGATGTCGGCATCAACCGGGTGCCCGCGCCGGAAAAGGGCGACGGCAAACAGAGGCTGGTCGGCGACGTCGCCTATGGCGAGGCAGCGAAGTCGGCCGGCGCGATCACGCCGGTCCCGGGCGGCGTCGGCCCGATGACCATCGCCATGCTGATGGCAAACACGCTGGTTTCGGCCTTTTTGAAAGCTGGCCTCGATCGCCCTTCCTTCTAGATTGCTGGCCCAAGACAGATAGAAATTTCGACCCGGCGCATGGCTTTGCGCTCCTTCGCGGTTCCTGTAGAGATGCCGGCCATGTCCGATCCCGTTCAAGGCAGCCGGCAGTTCGCGTTTCTGCTGGTCGACAAGTTTTCGATGTTTTCGCTGGCCGCCGCGATCGACACGTTTCGGTCCGCGAACCGGCTTCTTGGCCGCGACTATTACATCTGGACGACCATCTCGGCCGATGGCGAGGCTGTCATGGCCTCCAACGGGCTGCCGCTGAAGGTGGACTACAGCGTCTCCGACATGCCGCCGGTCGACATATTGTTCGTCTCGGTCGGGCTGACCACCGAGTTTCCGGGCAAGAGCAAGGTGCTGGGCGCGCTGCGCAACTGGGGCCGGCGTGGCGGCGCTCTCGGCGCGCTGTCGGTGGGTTCCTATCTTCTGGCCGAGGCCGGCCAGCTCGAAGGCCACCGCTGCACCATCCATTGGGAAAACCGCGCCGGCTTTATGGAGCGCTTTCCGTCGATCAACTGCACCGGCAACGTCTTCGAGATCGACCGCAAGCGCTACACCTGCGCCGGCGGCACCACCTCCATCGATCTGATGCTGGAAATCGTGCGCAACGATTTCGGCTCCAACCTCGCCAACGGCGTCGCCAACCAGTTCCAGCATGAGCGCATCCGTTCGGCCGGCGACCGCCAGCGCGTCGGCCCCGAACGCGACCTCACCGGCAAGTCGGAAAAACTGAGGAAGATCGTCGAACTGATGGCCGACAATCTCGACGAGCCGTTTTCCGCCGTCCAGCTCGCCAAGTCGGCCGGCCTGTCGGTACGCCAGGTGGAGCGGCTGTTCCTGCGCCATCTGACGGTGACGCCGGGGCGCTATTACATGCGGCTGCGGCTGGAGCGCGCCCGTGAATTGCTGCGCCAGACCAATATGCCGATCCTCGACGTGGCGATCGCCACCGGCTTCACCTCGCATTCCTATTTCGCCCAGAGCTACCGGCTGCAATTCGGCCGCCCGCCCTCGGAAGAGCGCCGCACGACCTATTGACGTCTCCGTTCTCCCGGTCTCCGGCCTCTAAGCGGCGAGGAGCAGGCGACTTATGTAAGGTTCGCCCACCACGTTCATCACCGTATTGGTCGGGCAAGCAGGTCAATGATCCCTATGGTCAGATTGATAAACGCGGCAGACATGCGGGTTACTCAGACGCTCGCCTCCGGCACCGTCATCCGTCAGGACTTTCGCACTGCGGCGCGTTTCGTCTTCTTCGACACAGATAACGAGCAATGGCAATACGCCACTCATGGCGGAACGATGTTCGTCGTATTCTACAAAAGCAAACCCTACGGTCTCACCTGCCGGCACGTGCTGAAGGACTTCGAGTGGCGCCAACTAGTGGTAACTGATAAGCGGCACGGCAGGCAGATTGCCGGCCTCCGATCGATCGCCTATCCGAGCCAACCAAAGGATGCTGCAGTTGATACCGATCTTCTAGATGTGGCGGTGATCCGGTTCAGCGACGATGTGGATGCTTCTTTTTTCAAGGACGCCGCCTACATTCTCGACGAGAAGACCATGGCCACGAGCAAGGTTACCGACACGCTGCACATCGCTGGCGCCCTCAAGACCACAAGCGAGATCACCGAAGAATCCATAGCGCCAAGTTATTGCCTCTTGGAGATGGTCGACGAAACGCTAGCCAGCAATGACCCGACCCTGCGGCTCGCGGTTGCCAACTTCGAAAAGCCTGAATTCACAGACGTCATGGCTCTCAGTGGGAGCCCGGTGTTTAATGTCACGCAGCGTGTTCTGTGCGGCATGGTTGTGCGGGGAACAATGGACGCCGACGCGTGCACCCTGAGGTATGTCGATATATTCGACATCGCCCAGTTCTTGGCTGTTGTTCATGAGGGTCGGTCTGAGACCTATTATCTGAAGCAGGTAACGAGAATCGCAAAGACGCCAACGTAACGACCGCTTTCCAACCAGAGCCGAAATTCACGCTTCTCTCCCGCGCTTGCCACCAGACCACCCGTCAACTAGCGTTCCTCTGCCGCACGGCATTAACACTGTGATTCCCGGGGAGACGATCATGGCGGCATTTTCACGCGGCATTCTGGCGGCCTTTTTCGGTTGCTGGATGACGGCCATTGGCGACGCCGCCGACCGGACGATCATCGTTCTCGACGCCTCAGGCTCCATGTGGGGCCAGATCGACGGCAGGCCGAAGCTGGAAATCGCCCGCGAAACGCTGAGAACCGTTCTCCAGACCATACCTGTCGACCTCGAACTCGGGCTGATGGCCTATGGCCATCGCGAAAAGGGCTCGTGCGAGGACATCGAGCTTGTCGTGCGGCCTGAGGCGGGCAGCGGCAGCGCCATTTCCACCGCCGCCGACAGCCTGAAATTCCTCGGCAAGACGCCGCTGTCGGCTGCCGTCAAGCAGGCCGCCGAAGCACTGAAATACACCGAGGACAAGGCGACCGTCGTCCTCATCACGGATGGCCTTGAAACCTGCAACGCCGATCCCTGCGCCATTGGCGCGGAACTCGAAAAGGCTGGCGTCGATTTCACCGCCCATGTCGTCGGCTTCGGCCTGACCGCCGAGGAAGGCAGAGAGGTCGCTTGCCTTGCCGAAAACACCGGCGGGAAATATATCCAGGCGTCGGACGCCGAAGGGCTCAAGGATGCGCTGGTGGCTGCGGTGACGATCGAGGCCGTGCCGGAACCCGAGCCTGCCCCACAACCCGCGCCGGAACCGGCCAAGCCCGAGTTCAATTTCGCGCCCCAACTGATCATGGCCGAAGGCGGGGAGGCATTGAAGGATGCCGGCAACGCTTGGGAAATCTTCAAGGCCAATGCGGATAGCAGTCGCGGCGACCTCGTGACCACCGAATACAACGAGTACAAGGGATCGCTCGAGCCTGGCGACTATATCGTCCAGGCGCGCCTCGGCGAGGCAAGAACCGAGCAGCCGCTCAAGGTCGAAGCAGGCAAGCTCCACGAGCCGGTTTTCGTGCTCAACGCCGGCATCCTCATCGTGCGCCCACTGGCCAGCGAGGGAGGCGAGATCGACGATGGCGCGACCGTTGTTACCGACTATCCCGGCGGCGGCAACGCCACCAATTACGGCCAGACCAGGATCGTGCTCCCGGCCGGCGAAACGAAACTGACTGTCAAAATCGGCTCCGGCGAAGTCAGCGAAACGCTGACGCTGGCGGCCGGACGGACCATCGAAAAGGACGTGATCGTCGGAATCGGCCGCGTCGTCGTCAATGCGCTCTATGCCGAGGGCGCCGACAAGGTCGATGCGTCGGGCCTCGACATCAAGATTTTCAAGGCAAGGAAGAAGATCGACGGCACCCGCGACCAGGTGACCTACGCCTTCGGACCCGACGCGAAATTCGATCTGTCGCCGGGCGACTATGTCGCCATCGTGCGGATGGACCAGGCCGAGGTCGAGCAGCCTTTCAACATCCGCGCGGGCGAGGCGAAAGACGTGACGGCAAGGCTCGATGCAGGCGTGCTGGTCATCACCGCGCCCGGCGCGAAACACATCGAGGTTTTCGAGGCGAGGAAGGATATCCAAGGCAACCGCAAAGCGTCCGGCTATGCCTTCGCCGATGCCCACCAGACGACGTTGCGGGCGGGCGACTACGTGATCGTCGCCGACCGCGAGACCAATGGCGGCAAGAAGGAAGGCACGGCAACGGTGAAGGCGGGAGAGCGGGTGGAGGTGACGATACCGTAAGGCGGCTTAGCCTTCCAATTCGTCCAGTCCATTCTCGTCGCTGGAATTATCCGCCAGGTTGGATGCCGAAGCCCGTTTGGTCGATATCTTGGCATCCGGCAGGAATTCGACCGAAATTTTGCCTCCGCCGATCAAACCCAGATGAGCCAATGTTTCGGCGTCCAAGGTGATCTGCCGTTTTTCATTGATCGTCACGGTAGGCATTCTGAGCGCTCACCAAATGCGAATGTCGGTAAAGTTCGCAGACATAGTGTTGGGAGGCAAGCCGGCACTTCAAACTACCCCGAACGCGCTGGCCCCCTGGTCCGCCCGTCCGACCATCTGCCTGAACCCTGCGAACAGCTCCCGCCCAAAACCGAATTCGTTGCCCGAAAGGTCGGGCGCCGTCAGCGGACGCGCGACGAGTTCCGCATCGCTGACCAAAACCTCCAGCGTTCCGGCATCGGCATCGAGCCTGACGATGTCTCCGTCGCGGAGCCTGCCGATCATGCCGCCCTCCAGCGCTTCCGGCGTCACATGGATCGCCGCCGGCACCTTGCCTGACGCGCCGGACATGCGTCCGTCGGTCACCAGCGCCACGCGATGACCGCGGTCCTGCAGGATGCCGAGCACGGTGGTGAGCTTGTGCAGTTCCGGCATGCCGTTGGCTCTCGGCCCCTGGAAGCGGATCACGGCAACCAAGTCGCGGTCGAGTTCGCCTGCCTTGAAGGCGTCGTTCAGCGCCTGCTGGCTGTCGAGCACGATCGCCGGCGCCTCGATCAGCCGGCGCTCCGGCTTGACCGCCGACATCTTGATGATCGCGTGGCCGAGATTGCCCGACAGCACTTTCAGGCCGCCGGTCGGCTGGAACGCCTTGGCGAAGGAGGCCAGCACCTTTTCGTCGCCGCTCCGCGCCGGC
>JBGTLX010000296.1:0-9046 GCA_041743855.1 Rhizobiaceae bacterium
GTATTCCTTCATATTTGCGACGTTGGTGACAAAGCGATAGGCCTCGCCGTTCGTATCGAGATTTTGGGGATAGACGTCAGCAAACGCGAGAAATCGCGGGCATCAAGATCGATCGGCCGAAATATCAATGAGCGGGATATAACCTGCCTGCGAGCAAAAAACAAGACCACTTCTATTTTTCGTCGAGTCTGATGCCGCTCAATGCTGCGACGGCGTCCGATAGCATGGGCACGAAATCGCCACTTCGTCCCGAGCCGGCGGCGAGCGCGAACGAGTTCCGGACGGCTGAACCCAGCGGATTGGGCGTTTGCGAAGCATTGGCGAAGCCCGAGAGGTAGGTTAAATCCTTCAACGCGTTGGCGATGGTGAATTTGTGCGCGTTCGGATCGCGCTCCAACACCCAGGTAAAAAAGGTCTGGTAGAAGCCGCAATCCATGCGGCCATTGCGGATGACGCTGTCGAAAACCCTTGGCGTCAGCCCGGCCTTGGCCCCAAGCGTCAGCGCTTCGGAATACAGCGCGGCGTAGCCGAGCGAGATGAAGTTGTTGAGGAGCTTCATCGTATGGCCACTGCCTGTCGGGCCGGTGCGCAGGATGCGGCCCGCGAAAGTTTCAAGCACCGGGCGCAGGCGTTCAAAACTCTCGTCATCGCCGCCGGCCATGACGTCGAGCGTGCCGGCCTCGGCGTCCTTCGGCGTGCGCGACAGCGGCGCGTCGACGAGGGTGACGCCTTGTGACGCGAGTTCTTCCGCCAGCTTCACGGTCGAGGACGGATCGGATGTCGAACAATCGCAGACGAGCAGTTCGCGACCCGCCGAGGCGAGGCCGCCCGGCCCGGTCAGAATCGTCTCCACCTGCGGGCTTCCGGTCACGCAGATGACGATGATGTCGCATTTGCCCGCGAGATCGTGCAGGTCCCGCGCCTCGCCGGCGCCCAGTTGAACCAGGCTGTCGACTGGCTCGCGATTGCTGTGGGCGATCACTGTCAGCGGGAAACCCTTCGTGACGATATTTTTCGCCATGCCGCGCCCCATGAGGCCCAAGCCGACAAAGCCGATAAGTTCCATGCCCATAGAAGTCCTCCAAGCTGATCCGTTCGCACGATAGGGGTATTTGCCGAAGCCGTCACTGCCGATGCGTATTGTTGCGCAATCGCCAAACTGCGCCTAAATTGTCCGACAGACATTTGTATGCCGAGCCGCGCCGGTCCGATGGACTTGGCGACCAACGCATGGAGATAGTTCATGAAAACGGTTCTGCTTGGGCTCTGCCTGTCGCTGGCGACGGCCGAGGCGCACGCCATATCGCGCTATCAATCGACGTCGATGAGCTGCGCCGAGGCCAAGGCGACGGTGCGCGGCGAGGGCGAGGCCATCATGCGGTGGACGTCGATCACCAATCCGGGTCTGCCGCGCTTCGGCCGCTTTGTGAGCGACCGGCGATTTTGCAGTGCGAATGAGCGCGCCGAAACCTCCTACATTCCGACCGCGGACCGGAAATCCTGCGCGCTACGGGAATGCAAGCCCTATTCGCCTGACGACGATTTTCGTATTTTCCGGCGGCGCTGATCTGCAAACTCCAAACATCGCCGCCTACGCTCCCTCGCTAAAACCCGAACGCCTGTTGAGCAGGCTCGGGCCGCCCGACGCGGACGCCTTCGAGCGTCAGCATCTTCTCTTTGGTGGCGGCCCCACCCGGCGCTGAAAAGCCGCCGATCTTGCCGCCGGCCGCCAGGATGCGATGGCAGGGCACGATCAGCGGAAGCGGGTTCGAGCCCAAAGCCTGTCCCGTCTCGCGCGCCAGCCCCGGATAGCCGGCGCGGCCGGCTAGCTCGCCATAGGTCGAAATGTCGCCGAATTTCAATTCGCGCGCTACCCGGTAGATGGCGTGGCGGAAAGCATCGACGCCCGAAAAATCCACCGCGACATCGGAAAATTCCACCAACTCGCCGGCCGCATAGGAGCGGATGGCGTCGATCACCCCTTCGATCGTTGCGTTTGGCGCGCTGTTCTTAGCCGAAACAGCGGCAAGCGCCGCCAGTCTGCGTTCGACCTTTTCGCGGCGGTCCGGCAGGAACAGCCGGGTCAAGCCGCGATCGTTCCAGGCGATGCCGATCCAGCCCAAGGCTGTTTCGAAGCTATGGGTCGAGGAAGATTGCATCAGAGAACCAGTTCTTTCGGCGGAGCCTAGCACGGTTTCCAAACGGCACAAAGCACGAACAGTTGGCTTCCGCCATCCTTTACCGCCGCGTGCGCCGTCGCGCCGGTTGCCGCGCCGGGGGTGGTGCTGTATGGCAGGAGTGGGTGGGACGGGTTCAACGCTGAAGCGAGGGCGGCTTTGCCTCCATTCCGGATTCTTTTTCTCACCGCGACCGTAGGTTGCGCAGCACTCGTTTCCGGCTGCACCGGCGCGGGGATAAATCTCGCTTCCGGCCTGGAAGGCAGCGCGAATTTTGCCGACGCTGGAAACCCGGACATGGTGCTGCCGGAATCGGTGGCGGTGGTGCCGAGTTCGTTTGCCGGACCGTCGCCCTCCGCTAGCAACTCGCAAGTCGCTTCGTTGAAGCCCGAAAAGCCAGCCATGCAGAGTTTCGAGGCGGCTTCGCTGCCCCAGACCGAGGCGAATGGCGGCGACCGTCCGACCAACATCGTCCATGCGCAACCCGGCACGCCGCGCGGGGAGGTCGACCGGCTGATCGCCAAATATGCCGTTATCTATGACGTGCCCGAAAAGCTGGTGCGCCGCGTGGTGAAACGTGAAAGCAATTTCAACCCGGCCGCCCGCAACCGCATCTACTGGGGCCTGATGCAGATCCGCCACGACACCGCGCGCGGCATGGGCTATCGCGGATCGGCCAGCGGCCTTCTCGACGCTGAAACCAATCTGAAATACGCGGTGAAATATCTGCGCGGCGCCTGGATGGTGTCGGGCGGCAATCACGACGCCGCGGTGGGTTTTTACGCGCGCGGCTATTATTACGACGCCAAGCGCAAGGGCCTGCTCGACGAGACCGGGCTCGGCCGCGACCGGGTGCGCAAGCGGGCCTGAGCAGGCCTCACTTTGGCGTGAGCGGCGGTCTTTGTTGCGCGGTTGACCATGATTTGTGCCGACGACGCCCCTATGTCCGGGACCATGAACAGACGCCAGACGCTTTCCCTCGCTCTCCTTTTGCTCGCGCCATCGGTCGCCTTCGCTCAAAGTCCGGCAATCGCCCCGCCGACGCTGGCTGCCGTGCTGGACGAGGCCGAGGCGATCGGCCCCCTCGAGACGGTGATCGTGGCGCGGGAAGGAGAAATCCTGGCCGAGCGCGGCTATGGCGGCGCATCCGTCGACAACCCTACCAACATCAAATCAGCGTCTAAATCGATCGTTTCGGCGCTGGTCGGCATCGCCATCGACAAGGGCGTGTTGTCGGGCGTCGATCAGAAGATTGCGCCCATCCTGCGCGCCGATCTTCCCGACGATCCCGACCCGCGCATCGCCGAGATCACCATCGGCAATCTCCTGTCGATGCAGGCCGGGCTCGGGCGCACCTCCGGCCCGAACTACGGGAGTTGGGTTGCGAGCCGCAACTGGGTGCGGGCGGCCCTCGCGCTGCCTTTCGACGACGAGCCCGGCGGCCAGATGCTTTATTCGACCGGCTCCACCCATTTGCTGTCGGCGATCCTGACCAAAACCAGCGGCCGCTCGACGCGTGAGCTTGCGCGCGACTGGCTCGGCCCCCTCGACGGCTTTGCCATCGCCGACTGGGAGCGCGACCCTCAAGGGATCTATCTTGGCGGCAACCAGATGGCGATAAGCCCGAAATCGCTGCTGGCCTTCGGCGAACTCTACCGCAATGGAGGCCGCGCGCCCGACGGCCAGCAAGTGCTGTCACCAGGCTGGATCGAGACGTCGTGGACCAGGCGCACCACCTCGCGCTTCCATGCCGACGGCTACGGTTATGGCTGGTTTCTGGGCGAGATCGGCGGGCGCGACGTGCGCTATGCCTGGGGCTATGGCGGGCAGATGCTCTACATCGTGCCTAACCTCGGGCTGACGGTGGTGATGACCTCCGACGAGAGCGGGCCGTCGGCGCGAACCGGCCATCGCGACGACCTTCACGCGCTGCTGGCAAAAATCATCGCGGTGACGGGCAGAGCCTCCGAGGAAGGGTAGGGCGGCGTTCACAGGCTCGCGCTTCTCCCCTGCCACGCCCGCTTTCGCGTCTGGCCATTTCAAAGATCGCTTCCCTTGACGGGAAGTAGGGAAAACGGGCGGCCTCTGGCTCGCTCGTTTTTTAGTTTATATGCGACCCGAAGGCCGCCCGTTCGACGTCTTGCCTCACCTCAGGGACGGCATTTTCGCCGCCACTCCCTCGGTCGAGGCCCGGGCCTAAGGGCTCATCACCCAGCCGCGTTACCGTAACGCGACCGACCCGGCGCCGCCGCCTGCCCTGATCCCCGGTCCGGACCAGGTTCCCGCGCAAGCGATGACAGGGATAATAAGGGAGGTTTTTGGGGCGTGGATAAAGAAAAGCGGGCCGGCGGGTTAAGCCTAGGTGCGGCAAGGGTTGGCCGCGGCGAGCCGCGCAATCTTTTCCACGCGGAGCCCCGCAAGTCCCCGGTCGTTAGCGGGTCAGGACCAACGATACACGGCCATCTTGCTCGCCGCTCGGGCCATCAGCGTCATGCGCCGATGGGCACCTTCAACTCCTGGCCGACGAATATCTGGTTCGGGTCGCCGATCTGAACGGGATTGGCGCGGACGATGCGCGGGAACTGGCTGGGGTCGCCATAATGCTCGCGCGCGATCTTCGAGAGCGTGTCGCCCGGTATCACGACATGGACGCGAAAACCGATATAGCCCGGCACGATGCGCGGCCCGTAGATGACAGGCACGATGACCTTATTGATTTCGGACCCGTCCTCAGCGCTCTCCTCGAAGACTTCGACGAACAGCCGGTCGAGTTGGAAGGCGGCGTTGCCGATGGCGGCTGCTATCTGGAACTGGCCGTGCTCGCCGGCGCCGCCGCCGACCTGGAAGAAGCCGGTGCGCTCGTCATGGCCCTCATGGACGCGCCAGTTCAGCGTCGCCTCGAAACCCTGGCCGATGCCGGCGATGAGGACGGGATCGCCGACGAGATCGAACGGCTTCGGCTGCTGGATTTGATTGGTCATGGCTCCGGTGCTCCCTCCAGTGAAGCCCCCGCCTGACCCGGGAGGAAGATGCCGTGTGAGGAAGGAAAAGTCGATAGGAGAAGGGGGGTAGGTCACATTCATGCCCCCTCTCTTGCGATTTCTAACACTTAGCCTCGTGAAGAACTCGGCTAAGTGTTAGAAATCGCTTTCTCCCCCACCAAGGGGGAGATAACGCCGGCATCGGCGCTCTTTGCAACCTTGTCCACGGAGACAACCCCGAAAAGCGGGAGATAGTGCCGCGACGCCCTTATCTCCCCCCATGTGGGGGAGAAAGCGATTTCAGCATCTTAGCGAGCAGGCCGAAGGCCGTCGAGCGAGCTAAGTGCTAGAAATCGCAAGAGAGGGGATTTTTTCCCAGCAACACAGATCACTACTCTCCCAACCGTCCCTTGGCCTCGTCCAATATCGTCAGGCAAGCGCCGTCGATATTCGTCAGGATTTCGTCATTCCAGAAACGGATCGTCCTGAAACCCTTGCCCTCGAAATGCCTGTCCCGGGAGGCATCCCGCACTGATTCCCCGTGCTGTCCGCCGTCCACCTCGATGATCAGTCTTGCCTCGAAGCAGACGAAGTCGAGGATGTAGCCGTCGAGCGGAACCTGCCGCTTGAATTTCAACCCTTCCAGTTGCCTGTTGCGCAGCGCCTGCCACAGCACGTTTTCGGGCTTTGTGGCGTCCGCCCGCATGGCGCGCGCAAATATGCGGTGTGGCGGAGGGATGGTCTGGCGCATATGGTTTAGGTCCACTTTGTCTTTGGACCCCCTCTCTTGCGATTTCTAGCACTTAGCTCGCTTAACGGCCTTTGGCCTGCTCGCCAAGATGCTGAAATCGCTTTCTCCCCCACCAAGGGGGAGATAACGTCAGCATCGGCCCTCTATGAAAATTGCCAGCTTTTAAGCTTGGCATCAATGTCTGTAATTGGCGTTACGGGCGACGTGCTTATCTCCCCCCATGTGGGGGAGAAAGCGATTTCAACATCTTAGCCGAGCAAGCCCGCAGGGCGCGGCGCAGGGTAAGTGTTAGTAATCGCAAGAGAGGGGACACCTCATCCGACCTGGCCACGCTCGACCACTCTCTTCAAAAATGGGACGGATTGGTGATTTATTTCCGTTGTCCCTTTTTCTCGTCCTGAGAGAGAACTGACGCCGCGAGACGCTTGGCATCTGACGGCGTTGCCTTCTTGGTGCCGCTCAACACCTTGGATGCTAGCGTGGAGATAGGCGCGGAGGTTTGTTTCTTTGGCATAGGAGTTTCCTTGGTTGTGATCAAAGAAGATGCTGCCGCTCGACTACTCAAATGAGCGGCCGTTTGGACGTTAGGACCAGCGGCGCGTCAGGATGCCGCTGGCCATGTTCACTTCGCCAACACGGCTTGGGTCACTGTGCGGTGATTTTTGGCAGGCGCTGCTGCATCTTCGCAATTAGAACTCGACGACCAGCACTGCTAGAATATGAACCTGCGGCCCCTAAAGGTGCTGCTCGCCAAAAATTGAGCCCATTCACGGGGTCACCGCTGGCGTTTTCACCTTCAAGCTGCTCAAGCGCCTCATGTAAAATGCGCTTGTAAGTATCAGATTCTGTAACCGAGTAGCCCTTTGACCGGGCAATCTCGATCACTTGGGTTAGGATTGTATGCAATACAATTACACCGATGCCTTTCTGGATGGAGAAAGTACCGGGCTCATCAAATGCCTCGGGCATAAGATCCCGAAGACCACGCCAGTAAGCGTCGAGAACTTTGACCTGCTGATCAGCGGCTAATACTTTAAAGTACGGCGAGGCGAGAACCTGCTTGAGCGATGTCACCATTGAAGCCGACGGCATCACCGTGTCTGCCTTCTCCATAGCCGCGAATCTGATCCTTCCGCGCCAAACGGGGCTCTCTTCACTAAGCTGCCGTACGATGTTTTGCGCATGAACTTGCCAGTCTCGACCACGTTCAATCAACGACTCCATTACCTCCGGGTCTTTCGCCCGTTGAGAGAGTAACTCATACGCCAAGTCTGTGCGCACAGACTTTGCTTTGGAGTTTACGATGTAGAACTGGTCCATTTCCTCCTCCTCCGTGGCACCCAGCATGCAGGTAAAAGGTATCTCGTACTTCGACCACCGCTCCTCCTCGAATTCTTCGATCAACTTTTTGAGCGCAAGGATACGGTGCTGCCCATCCACGACATAAAATTTCGGCTCATATCCTAGCTTCGGTCCAGTCTCGCTAAACGGAGCCAGATTGAGCACACCATCGCGGTATGCCCGTCGAGCATCACGATTGCGGATATTAAGCAAAACCGAGGTAGGAAGATCAACACGGCCCTTCCGGAGATCGGTGACGAGCTCATTGATGCGCGTATCTTGTGGCAACCTTTGATAGCCACGGCCGGTAGCCGGATTCCGGTGCGGAACGACATAGTTGTTTGGAATTAGGGCCCCAGCGGGAATGAAACCGGTTACAATCCGAACATCTGCTCTGATCAACTTCGGTCCAATAATAGCTGGGATAGCCTTGGGCACCACAAAAGGGCCAGGCGGCGGCGTAAAAATCGGGTTGGCCATCGACATTTCTTCCAATTCATTCACGGATGTGCTATCCATAACTAGCTCCTATCAGGGCTGCAGATGAACGGGCTTCCCGGTGCCAGCCGGGGGCCCGTTTTTTATTGGGGCCTAAAAGTCCGGCGACCGATTTTCGATCGCGCATCAAACATGCAAATTTCAGATCCGATTGTCAAGATCCTTTTTTGCGGATCCGATAATTTGGATCTTATACGCGGATCAATGACAAGCTTTGTGCTTGGAGAGGCCCTCTAAAAATACTCCTGCAGCGGCCGCACTTCCAAGCTCCCCGCTTTCAACGCCGCGATGGCTTCGGCGACGGCGGCGGCGCCCGACAGCGTCGTGTAATACGGCACTTTCTGCATCAGCGTCGCGCGGCGGAGCGATTTTGAATCCGACACCGCTTTCTGGCCGTCCGTGGTGTTGAAGACGATTTGCACCTGGCGGTTGCGGATCGCGTCCTCGATATGCGGGCGGCCTTCCAGAACCTTGTTGATTTTCATCGCCGAGACGCCGTTTTCGGCCAGAAAACGCTGCGTGCCGGAAGTGGCGAGGACCTTGAAACCGAGGCCGGCGAGGCGTTTGACCGAGGGCAGGACGCGCGATTTGTCCTCGTCGCGCACCGATACGAACAGGGTGCCCGAGCGCGGCAGGTCGACGCCGGCGCCGAGCTGCGCCTTCGCAAAAGCCAATGCGTAGTCGTAGTCGAGGCCCATGACCTCGCCGGTGGAGCGCATTTCCGGCCCCAGAAGTATGTCGACGCCGGGAAAGCGGGCGAAGGGGAAGACGGCTTCCTTCACCGCGATGTGTCGGATGCTTTTCAGGTCCGGCCTGCCGCCATAGTGGGAAAAAGCCTGGTCGAGCTCTTCGCCGGCCATGATGCGCGCCGCGATCTTGGCGATCGGCCTGCCGATGGTTTTGGCCACGAACGGCACGGTGCGGCTCGCGCGCGGGTTGACCTCGAGGACGAAAATCGTGCCCTCCTGAATGGCGTATTGCACGTTCATCAGCCCGCCGACATTGAGCGCGCGGGCGAGTGATCCGGTCTGGCGCTCCAGTTCCTCGACGGTTTCCGCGCTCAGCGTGTGGACCGGCAGCGAGCAGGCGCTGTCGCCGGAATGGATGCCTGCCTCCTCGATATGCTCCATGATGCCGCAGACGAAGGTGTTGCGGCCGTCGCAGAGGCAATCGACATCCACCTCGATGGCGTCGGTCAGATAGGTGTCGAAGAGCAGCGGGTTCTTGCCCAAGAGCGTGTTGATCTGGCCGGTCTTGTCGTTGGGGTATTTCTGCTTGATGTCTTCCGGCACCAGGCC
>JBGTLX010000297.1:0-3205 GCA_041743855.1 Rhizobiaceae bacterium
CCCCCCATGCGGGGGAGAAATCGATTTCGACATCTTAGCCGAGCAAGCCCGAAGGGCGCAGCGCAGGGTAAGTGTCAGAAATCGCCAGAGAGGGGATTTCCTAACAACAGTAAGACTCACAGCCCCTCGTACAACTCCCCCGCATTTTCAAAGGTGAAGCGGAATGGGACAGCACCCACGATCCGCCACGCCTCGACCGTTTCCCCGGCCAGCAGCCGGCAGGCGTTTTGGCTATCCGTCACCGCGCCGCCATAGAGCCGGTTGGCCAGATTGAGGATGCCGGTCTGGTGCATGGCCTGAGTGCCGCTGGCGCAGGCATCCTTGACCAGGGCCACGCGAAAACCCAGCGCCTGCGCGTCCTTGACGGTCGCGTCGACGCAGGCTTCGGTCCAAACCCCGGCGATCACCAGCCATTCGACGCCATCCGCTTTCAGCACGCGCCCGAGCCCCTGCCCAAAGGCGCTGGCCTGCGCCTTGATGATGAGCTTTTCATCACCGGCCGGCGCAACTTCCGCGCAGATCGCCGTCAGCGGGTCGTCCTTGTCGCTGAAGACGGATTTGCCCCCCGGCAGGACCGGATGGAACGGGCGCGTGGCCGGGTCGGCGACATAGGCGTAGTGGAAGACGGGCACGCCGTTGGCCCGCGCCGCGTAAAGCAGCGCCTGCGCGTTGACGATGACGCGACCAAAACCTTCTGCCAAAAAACGGCGGTCCTGCCGGTGCTCCTCCTGCAGGTCGATGAAGATCGCGGCGGTTTTGTCGCGCGGGAGAGTGAGGGGCTGTTTCACCCTCGCCACATACGTTGTTGCGTCGCGCAAATCCCCCGCACCTCCGTCTGCAATTGTCAATAAAGCGGTCAGGCCAGGTCGGTTTGGGCGAAGTCGTTGCCCTTGTAGAGAAGAGGAAGATTGGCGCGTTTTGCCATCGCGTACGAAAAGCAGTCGCCGAAGTTCAGCTTCGCAGGGTGGCCTGTGCCTTTGCCGTAGCGCAGATAGGCATGGACAATGTCATCGAGGGCGTCGACCGGGATTCCATCCACCAGCACGCCGCCGTTACTGATGAAGGAGCGCACGAGGGCGCCTGCGCGCTCATAGTTGCGAATTTGCTTGCCGACCGCAATTGTCGCCTCGACCGCGTTCACGACGGTGGTCATTGGCAGGGGATCTTGGTCGATACGGCCCACGAGGTGGGGGCGTTCAGGCTCATCGAGCAGGATGGCGACCATCGCGGAGGTCTCGATGAACATCAGTCGTCCTCGCCCCACATCTCGTCCATGAACGCCTTCTGATCCACCGGCTCGATGCCGACGCGCGCAGCCCGGATTTCGTCGATAAGCGGCTGGATACGCTCAGCCAACGTTCCGGGACCGCGCTCATTTTTTGCAGCCACGCTTGCATTGGCCTCAATCACGGCGACTTTAACCGCCGCTGTCAGGCCGATGCCGCGCCGGCGGGCAAATTCCCGCAGCAGACGGTCAGCCTCTTCATCTTGGATGTGAAGCGCCATGGAGTTTCAATCCTCATTTGTACATCTAAAGATAGCATGTACAATACGACGAAACAACGACTGCCGCGGTTCCTTTCGCCAGGCTCAGCACGCGTTCGCAAATCCGAAATCACCCGCGCATCCGCTCGAAATTGGAGTCGAACAAAGGTGCAGGCTGCATGCGGGCCGCGTGTCGCTTGCCCAACAACTCGATTTCGAAACCGTCGCTTTCGTCGGCGATTTCCTTCGGCACATAGCCCATGGCGACCGAACATTTCGAATGATGCGCATAGCCGCCGGAGGTGACCCATCCCCGCACCGCACCGCCGAACCAGATCGGCTCGTCGCCGATCACATCGGCATCGTCGGCGTCGAGAATGAACGCGCGCAGCCGCAGCTTGCCGCCTTCCTCGCGCTCGGCCAGCGCGCCTTCCTTGCCGATGAAATCGGCATCTTTTGAATAGGCGACGAAGCGGTCGAGGCCGGCTTCCAGCGGCCCGTAGATCGGCCGGTATTCGCGCGCCCACGAACCGTAGTTTTTCTCCAGCCGGAGCGCGTTGAGCGCCCGTGAGCCGAACAGGCCCATCGAAAACTCCTCGCCGGCCTTAATCAGCGCGTGGAACACGGCGCGCTGGTATTCCGGCGCGATCCACAATTCGTAACCGAGGTCGCCAGTATAGCTGACGCGCCCGACCAGGCAGGGCGACATGCCGATGTCCATCTTCCGGATGTCCATGAATTTGAACGCCGCCGCCGAAACGTCGCTGCGCGTCACCTTTTCCAGCAGCGCACGGGCGTTCGGCCCGGCGATCGACAGCCCCGTCATCTTTGCGCCCAGCCCCTCGATCGCTGCCGAGCCGTCCGCCGGAAGATGCTGCTCGAACCAGCGCATATGGTACTGCTCGGCAACGCCGGAGCCCGCGATGAACCACTCGCCATTACCAAGATTGGCGACCGTAAAATCGCCGATCAGTTTGCCGTCGTCCTTGAGCATCGGCGCGAGCGTCATGCGGCCGGGCTTGGGCAGCTTGCAGGACATCATCCTGTCGAGCCAGGCCTCCGCGCCTGCGCCCTTGACCCTGTATTTGGCGAAGCCTGAAATCTCCGACAGGCCAACGCTGGCGCGCACCGATTTGACCTCGTTGGCGACGTGCTCGAAGTCGGTCGAGCGCCGCCACGAAAATTCGTCGCTGATGCCTTCGGGGGCGAACCAGAGCGGCATTTCCAGCCCGTAGGCCGCGGTCCATTGCGCGCCTTTGGCCGACAGCAGATCGTAGATCGGCGTGGTTTTCAGCGGCCGGCCGGCCGGCAGTTCCTCATTGGGGAAGCGGATCGAAAAACGGCGCGAATAGTTCTCGCGCACCCTGGCGTTGGTGTAGGCCATCGACGCCCAGTCGCCGTAGCGCGACACGTCCATCGCCCAGATATCGGCGCCCGGATCGCCATGGATCATCCAGTTGGCGAGCGCCAGGCCGACGCCGCCGCCTTGGCTAAAGCCGGCCATGACGCCGCAGGCGCACCAAAAACCGGGCAGGCCGCGCACCGGACCGACCAGCGGATTTCCGTCCGGCGCGAAGGTGAACGGGCCGTTGATGATCTGTTTTATCCCCGTGTTCTGGAAAGCCGGGAAGTGGCGGAAACCGACTTCGAGAGACGGCGCGATGCGGTCAATGTCGGGCTCCAGCAGTTCGTGGCCGAAATTCCACGGCGTCTCGAACTC
>JBGTLX010000298.1:0-4747 GCA_041743855.1 Rhizobiaceae bacterium
TGCTTAGAAAGGCCGCCGCCAGGACCGTCGACGAACTCTGGTCCGTCATCGCCGACTGTCTCGCCGCTTTCAAGGTTGCCGAATGCCGCAACTATTTCGAGGCCGCGGGATATGAACCCGAGTAAATCGAATCTGCTCTAGTTTATATGCGACCCGCGGACCGCCCGTCCGGCGTTCGTCCCTCCCCCGTCCTGCCGGCCGCCCGACGTTTTCGGGAAGCACACGGCGATCTGGTTCGAGGGCCGGACCTGGGGGCTCATCACCCAGCCACGCACCGCTGCGCGACCGACCCGGCGCCACCGCTTGCCCTGATCCCCGGTCCGGACCAGGTTCCCGCGCAAGCGACGAGGGGATTATGAGGGAGGTTTTGGGGGCGTGGATAAACGGGTGTGAAAAAATCCCCTCTCTGGCGATTTCTAACACTTAGCCTCGTGAAGAACTCGGCTAAGATGTTGAAATTGCTTTCTCTCCCACACCGGGAGAGATAAAGACGGCATCGGCGCTCGTTTCAGCTTTATCCCCGTTTGAGATTGGCGGAACGGCGACGCGCTTATCTCCCCCCATGTGGGGGAGAAAGCGATTTCAGCATCTTAGCGAGCAGGCCGAAGGCCGTTGAGCGAGCTAAGTGCTAGAAATCGCCAGAGAGGGGATTGTTTTATCCCGCAAGCGCCACTCACTTGGACGGCTCACTCTTCCGGCTCGGTCGTGAACATCAGCGGAAAGCCCGCCGCCTTGCCGGCGTCGGTGGCGCGGGCGGCCTTGGTCTCGGCGACATCGCGGGTAAAGACAGCGACGACGCAAACACCCTTCTGGTGCGCGGTGATCATGATTTTGTGGGCCAGATCCTCGCCGACGTTGAACTCGGTTTTCAGCACCATCACCACGAACTCGCGCGGCGTGAAATCGTCGTTGATCAGGATAACCTTGTAGAGCTTCGGCCGCTCGGTTTTCGGCTGAACCTTGGTGCGGGTGCGAGGTTTTGTGACGATTGCGGGCATGGATCGATATTAGGACGTGGCCTGTCTGAAGGAAATATGCCCGCGTCCGCCATCGGGCCGACGTGGCCGGGCGACAATCTCCACGTCGCAGTCGAACGCGGTCAAAAAACCCATAAGGCGCTCGACCGAATACTCGCGAAAATTGCCCTTGAACAGGCGTGACACCTCCGGCTGGCTGATGCTCATCACAGCACCCGCCTTTGCCTGCGTCAGCTTCTGCTCGGACGACAGCCGGTAGAGTTCCGCCACGATCTGCGCCTTCAAAAAATGGCTGTCGGCATCCGGCAGACCGAGTTCGGCAAAGATGTTGGGGTCGCTCCCATACACCTCGATTTTTGCCTGTGTCATTGTTCGCGGTCCTTCTTCGTTCTGGCTGCATGGTCGGCCTCTGCGTCCCTGAGCCGCCGCCGGATCAAATCGATATCGCTTTGAGGCGTCTTGATGCCGCGTTTCGATTTCTTCTTGAAGCAGTGCAGCACATAGACAGCCGTGTCGAAGCGAACCGTATAAATGGCCCGATAGGCGTCGGTGTCGAAATCCTGGACCAGTTCGACAACGCCGTTGCCGAAACCTTTCAGCATTTTGGCGGAGGGCGGATGCTGTCCGGTTTGCGCCAGAAAAAGTTCGAACCCGAACACTTCCTGAACCTCCGGCGGAAACACCGCATAGTCCCTTCCGGCTCGACGCGACCCAAAGCAGCGGACGTTCAGGGCGCGGCAGTCGATCCATGGTGGTGGACTATGAGTAAATGCTCATGTTATGTCAAGGGAAGTGTGTCACGCGGGCGGGTGACCTTGCAGAGTTTCGGCCGCTCGGACTTCAGCCGGGTGCTGGTGCGAGGGCATGGGCGTTTCAGGCGCCGAATCACGCAAAAACCATATGTTACACTGATTGAAATTCCCACTGAAGTTCTAAATGATCTATAGAAAATAGGATAAATAATTGAATAGATTACATTTTTAATTTTCTTTGAAAAACGTTATATGTGTGGCAGAAGTCACACAAAGGAGAAAGTCATGGCGGAGAAGAATCGATATCCTCAAATTCCCAGCACGGTGTGGTGGGGAGTCAGGTCGATTATCCAACGGACGCCAAACGCCACTATAGATGAACGCCTGCTTGGCATTCAGCTTGGTGTGCAAGAAGTTGCTGCGCGAGCATACATTGGTGAATTGCGAAGCGTTGGCATCCTAACGGATGAAGGCAGGGCGACTCCTCTTGCCCAGAGATGGCGTCTTGACGAGAGCTATGCCGAGGCTGTGGTCGAGATCATTCAGTCGACCTATCCGGAAGGCTTGATCCACATTGCTCCGCCGGGCGAGGCCGAGCGGCAGAAGGTAGTATCTTGGTTTCTGCGAGAGGGTCTAGGCCAAGGCGCGGCTGGAAACAAAGCAGCGACCTACCTTCTGCTATCCACTCCCACGCCTAATGAGGCTCCCCGAGCTATATCAAAGGCAACTAAGGACGATGGCGCACCCCGTCCCCGCCCTCCCTCTCGTCGGCAGGCTGGTTCTACCACGAAAGCAGTAAAGCCCTCGAGCCCCGTGCCTCTGGATCGCAGCGCTGGCGATCGGGACCCCGCGCCCGCGCGAGGCGGTGCCGATGCGTTTCCATTGAACGTCAATGTGCAAATCCACATCAGCGCTGACGCGGGAACCGAACAAATCGAGTCGATCTTTAAGGCCATGAAACGCTATCTCTATGACACTCCGAATACTTGATGGCATTCGACGGCTTCAAGAGCACCTGCTCGAAACAGGCCTAGCTCGATCTGTCCTGGCGCTTCCCGCACCGCGGATGCTGGCACTCCCCTCGCCAACAGCCCAGGCGTCTGAACCAGCGAGCGTGTTCGCCCGGTTAGTGACTGAACCCGAGATTCATGCCGTATCTTCCGATTTGTTCGTATCTGGACACTACAACCTCTCAGTGGCAGAGGCCTTCAAAGCCGTTGATAAATTCGTCTCTGAACGAGTACCGCATCTGACACAAAACGGTACAACACTAATGGATCAGGTTTTCGCGCCTGGCGCGCCACACCTCCGTTGGTCCAACATGGAGACAGCATCGCAGATTGACGAGCAGAAGGGCTACCATCGCCTGTACTCCGGTGCGATGCTGGGGATACGTAACCCGACCACTCACGAATTCGGTTGGGTTGATGAGCCTGAGTTGGCACTCGAACTTATCGTGTTCGCGCAGCATCTACTCCGCAAGGCCAAGTTGGCTGAACTCGGAGTAGGCAAAGCCAAGTGAAGAGTAGGGTTGATCCTTTGACTCACTGCGGCATACACGATGCAGCGGTCCCTGTCAGGGCCGATGAGACGCTACTGGCACGTGAGTTCATTCCTAGTGTCAATGACAGACTCTCCCAACGGCGACTTTGGGTCATCTCTTTCCTTCGGTTCGTACGCAGAAGTCCGCCACCCTGTCCGCCGCCGCGTCGAGATTGCCGCCAGCCGTCTGCCCCGAAGCTTTCCTCGGCCGGAAATCATGGTCGCCGTCTTCCAGCCAGCAAAGTTCGATGTTGGGCGAAAGCTTGTAGCCCGAGACCTCCTCCCACGTCCCGAACGGGTCGCGGGAACCCTGGCAGATCAGCGCAGGCGTGTTCAGCGTTTCGAGATGCGCGGTGCGCAGTTTGTGAGGGCTGCCGGGCGGGTGGAACGGGTAGCCGAGGCAGACGAGGCCGGCGATCTTCTTTTCCGCAAACAGCGCGTCGGCGAGCATGCTCGCCACGCGGCCGCCCATCGACTTGCCGCCGATGACGGGTTTTTCGCCAATCGCCTCGACCGCCGCGCGGTATTCGGCGATGAGCGTCTCGGCGCGAGGTGGAGGCTTTCTCCCCTCGCCATTTCTGCGCGCCGCCATGTAGGCGAATTCGAAGCGGGCGGTGCGGATGTTTTTGGCTGCAAGCCGCTCGGCAAAGGCGTTCAACCAAGGCGAATCCATCGGCGCGCCGGCTCCGTGCGCGAGCAGGAGGGTGACGGGAGATGAGGCGGGGCCGGAGAAGATAAAGTCGGGCATGTGGTTCTTTCTTCCTTCTACCCGTCACTATACGGGGAGAAGGTGGCCCGAAGGGCCGGATGAGGTCAGCGCAAACTTGCCAGACGAGGGCGCAGCCCCTCATCTGCCTGCCGGCATCTTCTCCCCGCAGAGTGACGGGGAGAAGAGCGCGCTGTCATTTCCGTTTTCGCTAGCCAGAGATAATGGAGAAACACCCCCTCTCCGCCTCGCATTCGCTCGGCACCTCTCCCCCCGTTCCGGAGGGAGAGGACGCGCCAAGGCAGGGATCGTCCTCTCCCCTCTTTAGGGGGAGAGGTGTCGAGGCGAAGCCGAGACGGAGAGGGGGCGATCACCGCCATCACAACCTCACCTCGAGCGACAGGCCGCTTGCCGTGTCGAAGAAATGCGCCTGAGCCGGATCGATACGCGCAAAGACGCGATCTCCCGCCTTGGCGACAAAACCGCTGCGGGTGCGGGCGCGCAGCATCTGCGAACCGACCTTGAGGTCGACGATGTCGTACGAGCCGAGCGGCTCGATGATATGAGCCTCGACCGGCATATAGCCGGCCGTGGCCTCATGCGCCACCAGAACGCCCTCGGGCCGGATGCCGAGCGCCAGCTTGCCGCCTGCCCTACCGTTGAGCCGGCTAATGAGTTCAGCGGGAAAGCTGAAACCTTCGGCCGCGCCATCGACGGCGACGCGGGCGCCGCCCGCCTCCGCCGACACAGTCGCCCCGGCGACGTTCATC
>JBGTLX010000299.1:0-5622 GCA_041743855.1 Rhizobiaceae bacterium
GGAGGCCTACATCCGCGAAGGCCTGCAATACGGCCTCGACACCGTTGAGGCCGCCACCGGCGAACGCGAGGTCAACGCCGTCGGTTACTGCGTCGGCGGCACGCTGCTGGCGGGCGCGCTGGCGCTGATGGCGCAGGAGGGCGACGACCGGATACGGTCTGCCACTTTGTTCACCACGCAGGTCGATTTCACGTATGCCGGCGACCTCAAAGTCTTCGTCGACGAGGATCAGATCGCCGCGGTTGAGCGCACCATGGGCGAGAAAGGGTATTTGGACGGGACCAAGATGGCGACGGCGTTCAACATGCTGCGCTCCGGCGACCTGATCTGGCCTTATGTCGTCAACAACTACATGCGCGGCAAGGATCCCCTGCCCTTCGACCTGCTCTATTGGAACGCGGATTCGACCCGTATGGCGGCGGCCAACCACTCCTTCTACCTGCGCAACTGCTATCTCGAGAACAATCTTTCGCAGGGCAGGATGGAGTTGGCCGGCCGCACGGTGTCGCTGTCCGACATCACCATCCCAGTCTACAATCTTTCCGCCAAGGAGGATCACATCGCGCCGGCTCGCTCGGTGTTCCTTGGCTGTCAATATTTCGGAGGCGAGGTCGAGTTCGTGATGGCCGGTTCGGGGCATATCGCCGGCGTGGTCAATCCGCCGAAGGCGAATAAGTATCAGTACTGGACCGATGGCAAGCCGGTTGGCGATTTCGACGGCTGGGTCGCCAACGCCACGGAAAATCCTGGCTCATGGTGGCCGCACTGGCAATTATGGATCGAGGATAAGGACGACAGCCGCGTAAAAGCGCGGACGCCTGGCGAACGGATGGCCACGCTTGGCGATGCACCCGGAGCCTATGTCAAAATCCGCGTGTGACGCCCCGGGCGGGCGCAAAGCGGGCGAAAGCGTGACGAAAACCATGATGTAGCCTCATTTCGTCCCTAGCCCGGACTGGGGCACTTAACGAAGAAGAGTCGTTGCAGTGTCATGCTGCATGGGACAAAATTCATTGTGGACCGTGACTCGGTCCGTGTTTGCGTAATTGAGTAATTTGGAAGGGGACAGGGTTTGAAAGCTGCGGGGGAACGCCGCCTGGCCACGAAAAATCGCCGCGCCGCTTTTGCCGCGTTGCTGTCCGTTCTCGTGGCGTCCTGTTCCTCGACTTCCGACCCGTCGCTCGATCTCGCAAACCAGTCTTTCGCCGCGTCCAGCGTCGCTGGCGTGGCCGACGAAAACATTGCTCCCGACACGGCCTCCGAGACGTTGGTTGCAGGGGGCGATGCCCAACTGCCCGAACAGGTAGCCGCCTCGCCAACTGAAAAGGCGGCCGAAGAAAGTTCTTCGGCGGCGAGCGACGAGGCTTCCGCAGCGCCGGCGCAAGAGCCAACGTCGACCGCCGCCGCGCCGGCGGACAATGCCGCCGATCCGCAATCGCCCGCCGCCAATGGTCCCGTGCTCGAAAACGGCGGACCGGTGCTGACCGCCGGAACTATGCCCGCGCCAACCATAGAACCCAAGAAGAAAAGCTTTCTGTCGTCGTTCTTCGGCGCTGCGCCGGCAGCCGCTGCCTCGCCGGCATCCGCAGCGCTTGCTTCGAAGCCGCAGCCCAAGCCGAAACCGCTGGTCGTGCTGGCCTCGGCCGAGCCCGCCTCCGAACCGCAACTATCCCTCGCCTCGCTTGGCGACAATGGAGGTGGCGGCGACGCTTTGCCGGGGGTCCGGAAGACCTCGCTTTTCGAGATCAAGCATAAATCCGGCATCGACGACGACAGCGACGTCGATTTGAACGAGGACGAGGAAGGTGCGAGTGTGCAGTTGGCTTCGGCGGCGGGCTTCGCCCGTCTCGCGCCCAACGGGCTGTTGAAGCAGCGGGAAAGCGTCGATGTGGCCTGCCTGAAACCCTCGCTGGTGCGCATGCTCAAAACCGTCGAGCGCCGCTTCGGGAAGAAGATGGTGGTAACGTCCGGCTATCGCAGCCCGACCTACAACCGCAAAGTGCGCGGCGCGAGGAGATCGCAGCACATGTATTGCGCCGCTGCCGACGTGCAGGTGCCTGGCGTCAGCAAATGGGAGCTCGCCCAGTTCGTGCGCTCCATGCCGGGCCGGGGCGGGGTCGGCACCTATTGCCACACGGCGTCGGTTCACATCGATGTCGGCCCGGAGCGCGACTGGAACTGGAAGTGCCGCCGGCGCAAGACCTAAGCATTTCCGGTCAAAAAGTTTGCAAAGCCGCGTTTTGGCGGGTTGCCGGTTGCCCGCAAGCTGACTATAACCCGCTTCGTCTGAGCGCGCCCATCGTCTAGCGGTTAGGACACCGCCCTTTCACGGCGGTAACAGGGGTTCGATTCCCCTTGGGCGTACCATTCCTCCAGCAAACATGGCCGCAACAATGTGCGGTGCGCTGACCAAGCAGGCGCCGGCGATTTCATCCTGGACGACGCGGTCGGTATCGGAACCCAACTGCCTGCGCCCGTTTGAAACCGAAACGTCGGCAACAGCGTTATTCACCTCAAAGATGAATCAGACGAAGGCTGCTGATTTGGGAAGCCGTCAGTCTGTGATATCTGGAGGCGTCTGTGCCGAAATCCATCGACGAGCGTGGCCTTCTCAGACCGGCTGACATCGCCAAGCTTCAGCGCGTTTTCGACGAAGCCTGCCGTCATCGCAAAGCGTCATCCACCTCGGAAGACGCCAAGGACATAGCGCTGACCCTGCTCGCGCTGCACAATGCCGGCATGGTCGATGAAACGATGCTTATGGACGCGGTGGCATTCCCACGCCTGGAATCCAAACAGGCTTAGCGCTAGGCATCCTCGTAAGGGCTGGCGGCAACGCGGGCGCCATCAGCGGAGTCACGTCCGGACCAACCGCTCAGGAAGCTAGATACGATATCGAGATAGATCGGACCGGCATCGGCGTGGGTTGCATCGATGCCTACCGCGTTGCAGCGCTCCGCAAACCGCAGGCGAAGTTCGGACATTTCTGTCTCGGACAGGAGCCCGTCTATATCGGGCAAATGGGCGGGGAATGTCATCGGCTTCTCTGCATTTGCGGGATGCGACCCGCCAGAACTCCGTCTTCGTTCCGGCTATCCCATCACCCTAGAATGTCGCGATGAACCGGCCATGAACGAAGCACGGAGTGTTTTATGCAATTGTAAAGACAAGAGAAATTAGGCTTTCACGTCGGTAAAGGATGACACGACAAGGCGCGCTGACAACGCCTTGTCGTTTAGGTATCGATACGCGACGAATCAGGCTGCGGCGATCGCCCTTTCGATGTCATGCACGGCATGACCGGTGAGATCCTTGGCGATCTCGCCCACCAGCACAGCCTTCAGCTTCTGATGATAGTTCTTGCGCAGCTCGCCGAGCGTTCTTGGCGCTGCGATGACGACCAGATTGGCAACCTTGCCGCCGAGCACCCGCCGGTTCAGCAAATCTGCTATCCCGGCCGCGAATCCGTCCTCCTCGACCTGACTGTCGTCGGGATTTGCCGAACTGCTGATATGCCGTGCGCCCGATCCCGCATTCTCGTTGCCGACATCGGCTTCCGGAAGCGCTGTCAGTTTCGGATTGGTCTCGTCGCCGGTGTTTCGAAACAGGATGAGCTTTTCGCCATCGGCTACGGCGACGGTCGCTTCTTTGGGAAGCTGCATGCAAAATCTCCTCGACAGAGTTGAAGGACGTATGGGTGGTTGCGACCAACCGCCTTGTCCTTATGATCGATAACGCCGCCGCCTGCTTTTCGATGCATCGCCGGCAGCAAGAAGCCTGATCCGCTGTCGGGTTCGGCTGCATATTGCCCGATGCCCGGGTGACGCGCATAATCCGCGCAGCTGTTGCGTTGCGGGGGGTCACCTCGTGCTTGCCTGGCTCTGTTTGACCTTGGCGGTCTGGTCGCCGCACGCTTCGGATGAAGACCAATCGTGCGGTTCGGCCGAATACGATCTTCTACCTTTCCATATCGAAGGCACCGTCGATGACATGGTGCTGATGAAGAGTGGCGCTTGGTCTGTCTATTTACGGGAATGCGAGTATCTGGAGATTATCGTCCCTTCTTCATCGCGCTGCGAAGTCGGGAGCAGGATGTCGGCAACGGGCGTCTTTTACTGGTGCGGGGAGAGCGGCCGCGATCTGCAGGGCAATGATTGTGTCGACGATGTGCTCGACGACGTTACCTTCGTCGATTGCCGATGACGCCGACATAATCTGTGGCCAAGATCAACGGAACGCCCGCGCCCCGCATGCGTTGTGAACGACGACAAAACGCGGGAGCGTCGTTATGGTGACTTACAGGGAAATGTCGGTACAGGAGATTTGCGAGGAAGCCTCGCTGACCACCGACCAGAAAATAGAGAAACTGCGCGAGATTGAATCGGAAGCCCGCAGCCTGCAAAGGGCGGCATCGGAAAGCGCGATGAACTCCGATGATGGTTGGGAAAACGATCTGAGAGCAGTCCGCAAGGCGCTCGACAGACTGGGCGCGGTAGAACTTTCGAAGGGGCCGGCAAGCCTGTAAAATCTTCCAGCGCCAATTCTGTTCAGAAGATGGCGCTCACGCGCGGTTGATGCTGTTGGCGCCGTTTGCTTCGATCGTTCCACGGGCGGGGGGCTTGAACCTTTGTCGCGCAGCTGCCAAATCAGGCAACGCCGCGCGGCTGATCGCCTGGCAAGGATAATCCTGCACACCCGATGACATCCTATCTCGACGCCGCGACCGCCCCGCTCCGCAACACCGGCCAGATCCGCCTTTACAGCGAGGACGGGTTCGCCGGCATGCGCCGGGCTTGCGCCGTCACCTCCGCGTGTCTGGACGAGCTAGCCTCTATCGTCCGCCCGGGCGTGGCCACCGAGACGATCGACCGTTTCGTCTTCGACTACGGCATGGACCATGGCGCGCTTCCCGCGACGCTGAACTATCGCGGCTACACCAAATCGTCCTGCACATCGATCAACCACGTCGTCTGCCACGGCATCCCCGACAACAAGCCGCTGAAGGAAGGCGACATCGTCAACATCGACGTCACCTATATCCTCGACGGATGGCATGGCGATTCCAGCCGCATGTATCCGGTCGGCCCGATCAAACGGGCGGCGGAACGGCTGCTGGAGGTCACGCATGATTGCCTGATGCGTGGCGTGGCCGCGGTCAAGCCCGGCGCGCGGACCGGAGCGATCGGGGCCGCCATCCAGTCTTTCGCCGAAAAGGAACGATGCTCCGTCGTGCGCGATTTTTGCGGTCACGGCGTCGGCCAGTTGTTCCACGATGCGCCGAACATCCTGCACTATGGCGGCGCCAGCGAGGGCGTCGAGATGCGCCAAGGCATGATCTTCACCATCGAGCCAATGATCAATCTCGGCCGACCCCATGTGAAGGTGCTGTCGGACGGCTGGACGGCCGTCACCCGCGACCGATCACTGTCGGCGCAATACGAGCACACGGTCGGCGTGACTGCGACGGGTTGCGAAATTTTCACGTTGTCGGCGAAGGGACTCGACCGTCCCGTCCTGCCCGCCTAGTATTTATTGTTCGGCACATTTGCCGAGGCGGAATCGGCGAATGGGGTGGCATGGCTGAGGAGCCCACGGACGAGCGCGGTTTTTTCGGCGAGCAGA
>JBGTLX010000300.1:0-10331 GCA_041743855.1 Rhizobiaceae bacterium
CATCAAGACGTTTCGCAAGGCGGTGCAGGATGCCGGCCTCCTGTCCGGCCTGAAGGCGGTTCTGGCCGTGCGCTCCGGCGACCAGCGCTGGCTCAACATGCGCGCCCCGCACGAGAATGCGACATCGGCGGCCGGCGAGGCGCTGGTGGCGGCGCTTGGACATCTGGCCGACCACATTTGTCCCAAAGCGTAGGCCTCGACGCCATGTCCACGCGCCCCTCGATCATCCTGCACACCGATGCGCCGGCGCCGGCGTTGGCAGTGCTCGGCGAGACGCATCCGGACCTCGAAATGCATGTGTGCGACAGCTACGCCGGGCTTCCCGAAGCGATCGAGCAGGTCGCGGCGGAAGTCGTCTATTCCGTCCGGTTCGACGGCTCGCCGCGATTTCCGCGAAAGACGCTGGTCGAGAGCCCGACGGTGAAATGGGTCTCGGTCGGCGGCTCGGGCACGGATCATCTGCGTCCGTGGGACCCGGACGCCGTCACCATCACCAATGCCGCCGGCGTGGCGGCCGGCATGATCGCCGAATACGCGCTTGGCGCGATGCTGTCCTTCTCGCTCGACCTGCGCGGCTTCGCCCGCCGCCAGCAGGCGCGGCAATGGACCAGCGCCACGGTCGAGCCGATAGAGGGACGCACGGTGCTTATTCTCGGCCTCGGCAAGACTGGCCAGGCAGTCGCGCGTCGCGCCAGGGCCATGGGCATGAAAACACTCGGCGTCAGGGCGCGGCCAAAACCGACACCCGATGTGGATGAGGTCTTCGGCGTGGAAGACCTGCCCGGCCTCTGGAGCCGCGCCGACTTCATCGCCTGCTGCGTGCCGCTGCTTGAGAGCACGCGTTCCCTGATCGGAACGCAAGCCTTCGCCGAGATGCGGCCCGACGCGGTGCTGATCGACGTTTCCCGGGGCGGCGTCGTCGACCAGGATGCGCTGGTCGCGGCGCTGGATGCCGGGTCGCTCAAAGGGGCTGCGCTCGACGTGTTCACAACGGAACCGTTGCCCCCAGATCACCCTCTCTGGGCCTACGACAATGTGATCATCACGCCGCATTGCTCGTCGGTCTACGACGGCTGGGACGTCAAGGCGGTTCGCATGTTCGCCGACAATCTCTGGCGCTACCGGCGCGGCGAGATGCTGGCGAACATCGTCGACCCGATCCGCGGCTACTGAAACAGGGGAGAGTCACATGAGTCAGGACAGACGCGGCGGCGGCCGAAAGTCGAGGATGGGGCGCACCGGCGGCGGCATCGCGCAGCTGCCCTGGCAGCGCGTCACCAATTCCTACGCGCCGCTGACGATCCTCAACGAAGAGCAGATGGAGACCCTGCACCGCACCTCCATGCGCATTCTCTCCGAGCTCGGCATCCGCGTGATGGGCGACCGGGTCATGAACCTGTTCGAGGCCGCCGGCGCGATCGTCGACCGCAGCGAGAATACGATCCGCATCGACGAGAGCCTGATCATGGCGGCGCTGAAGACCGCGCCGCGCGCCTTCACCCTGACCAGCCGCAATCCCGGAAAGCAAATCGAGCTCGGCGGCGACGCCCTCGTGTTCGGCCTGGTCGCGGGGCCGCCCAACGTGCATGACCGCATCAACGGGCGCCGTCAGGGCAGCCTGGCCGACTACGAGAACTTCATCCGGCTGGCGCACCATTTCAACGCCATCCACATCATCGGCAACCAGGTGGTCGCGCCGATGGAACTGCCCGCCAATTCACGCCATCTCGACACCTACCGCGCCAATCTGACGCTGAGCGATCTTAGCTTTCATTGCAGCGCCATCGGCCGGGGCCGGGCGATGGACGGCATCGCCATGATGGCGATCGCGCGCGGCATAAGTGTCGAGGAGATGCGCCATTCGCCGGGTGTCATCACCATCATCTCGGTCAATTCGCCAAGGCTCTTCGACGATGCGATGGCCGAAGGGCTGATCGCCATGGCCGAGCATGGCCAGCCCGTGACCATCACCCCGTTCACGCTGATGGGGGCGATGACGCCGGTGACGCTGGCCGCGGCCCTCGCGCAGCAAAACGCCGAAGCGCTGTTCGGCATCGCGCTGACCCAGCTCGTCAATCCCGGCACGCCCGTCATGTACGGGGCGTTCACATCGAACGTGGACATGAAATCGGGCGCGCCCGCCTTCGGCACGCCGGAAAACGCCAAGGCCAACATCATCGCCGGCCAGCTCGCGCGCCGGTATGATCTTCCCTACCGCACCTCCAATGCCAACGCCTCGAACACGGTTGACCTGCAAGCCGCCTATGAGACCGGGATGTCGACTTGGGGCGCGGTGCTCGGCGGCGCCAACATGATCTATCATGCGGCCGGATGGCTGGAAGGCGGTCTGACCGCGTCTTATGAAAAGCTCGTCCTCGATGTCGAGATACTCCAGAACATGATGGAATTCCTGCGGCCGATCCCGTTCGCCGAGGACGATCTGGGTTTTGAGGCGATCAAGTCGGTACCGACCGGCGGGCACTTCTTCGGCACCGAACACACGATTGCCCGCTACGAGACGGCGTTCTACCAGCCGATGCTGTCCAACTGGCAGAACCATGGGAGCTGGGAGGAGGCTGGCAGCAAGGATGCGGTGGAGCGGGCGACCGAGCTGTGGCAGCAGGCGCTGCGTGACTATGAAGAGCCCGCGATGGATCCCGCGATCCGGGAAGAACTCGACGCTTATGTCGTGCGGCGGCGCGAGGAGATCGGTCAGGGTGAGCCCTGATGAACAAAGCCCGCAGAAGTATCGCGGATATCAACACGCGCCGAACCCCGATCCACTCATGCTGGCAGCGGATAATTTGCCCTTAGGCCTCAGTTTTTTTATGTGCTCGATCACATGCCGAGACTATGATCGAAGATACAAGCGCTTGGGCCAACCCTCTCGAGGGCTTGTTTTCCGCGGCTCCGCTTGTCGCCAGGCAGCCTGGTTCCGTGGATTTTCTAGAATTATGACTTCTGGAGTGCGATGAATGACGGCCATTGTACCATGCCATGGCCAGCCGCGCGCTCTTATCGGCCGCCTGCAAAAACCGGCGGCAACGGTTGAGGCTCACAATTAGCGCGCACTTGAAATCAGGAGAAACAGCATGTCCAAGTTTCTGCAGAACGACCGTTCCCGTCTTAATCTATCCGCCCCCGCGAATGCCCTGATCGACAGCTTTCAGCAAGGCAAGCTCGACCGCCGGACTTTTCTTCGGATGGCGACGGTGCTCGGCCTTTCCCTGCCTGCGATGGGGCTGTCCGGTACGAGGGCGAACGCCCAGGATGCGAGCGCCGCCAAGGGCGGCATATTGCGCGTCGGCGTGTCGGCCCCGACCGGGCCGGTCGATCCGATGGTCGCCGCCAACCAGGGTTCGATCGCGATGTACCAGCCCATCGGCGAATATCTTGCGCGCGCCGATCCCGATCTAAGCTTGCGTCCATCGCTCGCCAAATCATGGACATCCAACGATGAAGGCACGGTCTGGACGTTCACGTTGCGCGACGACGTCACCTTCCAGGACGGCCAGAAGATGACCTCGGCCGACGTGGTCGCCACGTTCAACCGGCTCGCCGATCCCGACGGCGGGGCGATCGCGCTTTCGGCCTTCAGGGGCATCATCGGCAAAAACTCTGCTAGCGCCAAAGACGATGTGACGGTCGAGTTCCAGCTCGAGCGCCCGGTCGGCAACTTTCCCTACCTCGCCAGCTCGGACACCTACAGCGCCATCATTCTTCCGGCGAGTTTTGCCGGCGACTACGAGAAGTCCGGTTTTCCGGGCACCGGGCCGATGCGGATGGAAAGCTATTCGCAGACCAACGGCGCGACGTTCGTTCGCCACGAAGGCTATTGGGACAAGGAAAATCCGGCCTTTCTCGACCAGATCGTCTTCACCTTCTTCGCCGACGAAAAGCCCGCGCTGCTCGCCTTGCAGGGCGGCGACCTCGATGTTGTGTACCAGATTTCCGTGCAGAACGGTCGGGCCGTTCTGACCAACCCGGAATACTCGCTCATAACGACGCGGTCCGCCGCGGCGCGTGTGCTGCATCTGCGGACCGATACCGGTCCGTGGGCGGACAAGCGGGTGCGGCAGGCTTTCGCCCTCACGGTCGATCGGGCTGCCGTCGTCGATGGCCTCATGCAGGGCCGCGCCGACATCGGCAACGACTCGCCGTTTGCGCCGGTATTCCCCGTCACCGACCCCGCGGTCGCACAGCGTTCTGTCGACCTGGACAAGGCCAAGGCTTTGCTTGGCGAGGCTGGACTCCCCCAGGGCTTCAAGACGACGCTCAACGTTCTCAACCAGCTGGAAATTCCGGACTACGCCGTGATCATCAAGGCCGGCGCCGCAAAGGCCGGCATCGATCTGGAAATCGTCCTGCAGGATCCCGGATCCTATTATGGCGATGGACAGTTCGGGTCATCGCCGTGGCTGGATTCGACGGCCGGAATCACGGATTACGGTCACCGCAGCATTCCCAACGTCTACCTGACGGCTCAATTCCAGAGCCAGGGGGTCTGGAACTCGTCTCACATCAAGAACGAGCAGATGGACAGCCTGATCGGCGATTTCCTGGCCACGGTCGACGTCGATGCCCAGCGCAAACTCGCCACCTCGCTGCAGGAGTTGTTCCTTGAAGAGACGCCGGCCATCTACGCGGGTTTTCTTGAGTTCGTGTCCGTGTCCACCAACCGCGTAACGGGCATCGTGCCCAATGCGAGCGGTCAGCTGTTCCTCGGCCGGGCCGCCTTCAAGGCATGAGCATGTGGAGGTATCTGCTTGGCCGGCTGGGACTGGCGGTGGTCACATTGTGGCTGCTCAGCGTCCTTGTCTTTCTCGCCTCGCAGGTTCTGCCCGGCGATGTCGGATCCAAGATATTGGGTCCGACGGCCGACAAGGGCGCTATTGCCGCGCTTAACACCGAGCTGGGTCTCGATAGACCGGCCCTGGAACGCTATGCCGATTTTGCGTCGGAACTGCTGCGTGGCGATCTGGGGGAATCCTACACGCAAAGACGCGAGGTCGGCCCGATCCTGCTCGAAGCTTCGCTGAAATCCCTGAAACTTGCGCTCGTCGCCTTCCTCATCGTCGTTCCGCTGGCGGTCGGCGCCGGCGTCTACGCCGCCATGAAGCAAGGCAAGCCGGTCGACAGCGTGATCACCACCGTCGGTCTCGCGGCGATGGTCGTGCCCGAATTCGTCTCGGGGATCTTGGCCATCCTGGTGCTGGGGCTGTGGCTGAAAGTCTTCCCGATCACCGCGACGGCTCCCCCGGGCAGCGGCGCGATCAGGCAGGTGTATCACCTGATCCTGCCCTCGCTGCCGCTGGTCCTGGTGATGTTCGGCTATATCGAGCGCGTGACACGCGCCAGCACTATCGAAGTGCTGAGGTCGGATTACGTCCGCACCGCAACCTTGAAGGGGCTCGAAAGGTCCGTGGTGATTCGTCGCCATGTGCTGCGCAATGCGCTGCCTTCGAGCGTGACGGTGGTGGCCACCCAGGTCGGATACCTCTTCGGCGGCCTCGTGGTCATCGAGATCCTGTTCAACTACAAGGGCGTGGGCCTGCTGCTCTTCAACGCCACGCGCGACAAGGATTTCCCGCTGCTGGCGAACTGCGTGATGGCGGTGGGCACGGTCTATCTGATCTTCACTTTGCTAGGCGACCTCATTTACTCGCTCCTCAATCCGAGAATTCGGGTCGGAGGCGGGCAATGAGGGTGCAGGATTCAGTGCGGGACTTGGCGTCGGCGCCCGGTGGCGACCGGCCCGCCGGTTTCCGAAACCGGCTGCATCTGTCCAAACTCGCCATAGGCGCCGCGTCGGTGCTGGTCTTCTGGGTCCTGTGCGCTCTTCTCGGACACCTCGTGGTTCCGCACGACCCGTTGGTCGTCGATCCCATCGCTTCATTCGCGCCGCCATCGGCCGAGCACTTCTTCGGCACCGATTCGCTCGGGCGCGACGTCTTTTCCAGGGTGATCGTGGGATCGCGGGAGATCCTGCTGGTCGCGCCGCTTGCAACCCTGCTCGGCGTCGCGCTCGGGACGATCATCGGTCTGACCATGGGCTATTTCCGCGGACCGGTCGACGCCATCGTCGGGCGTCTGATGGATGCGGTGATCTCTCTGCCGACGGTCGTCGTCGCTCTGGTTGCCCTCACCGCGCTGGGCCCGTCGAAAGTGACCATTGTCCTGATCATCGGGCTGGTTTTTTCGCCCTATGTGGCCCGCACCGTCCGAACCGCGGTCCTTCACGAGAGGGAACTCGAATACATCGAAGCGGCCAGGATCAGGGGCGAAACGTCGCTCTACATCATGACCGTCGAGTTGCTTCCGAACGTCCTTCCTTTGGTGCTGGTCGAGGCGACGGTGCGGCTGGGCTATGCAATCTTTGCGGTGACCACGCTCAGCTTCATCGGATTCGGAATTCAGCCTCCCTCTCCCGACTGGGGCCTGGCCATCTTCGAAGGGTACGGGTTTCTCAGCGCCGGCTACTGGTGGCCGACCCTGTTCCCGGCGCTCGCGATCGCCTCGCTGGTGGTCAGCGTGAACCTGTTGGCGGATGGCATTGTTGAATCCAATGAACGGTAGCACGCGGAACGACACGATTCCGGCGCTTGCCGTGCGCGGGTTGGAGATCGCATACGAAGTCCGCGGACGCGAACACACCGTGTTGCGCGACCTCAATTTCGAAATCGCGCGCGGCGAGAGTTTTGGCCTCGTGGGCGAATCCGGTTGCGGGAAATCGACAGCCGCCATGAGCATCGTCCGTCACCTGGCCAGCAACGCCCGCGTGCGCCATGGCGAGATCGCGCTCAACGGCGAGGATATCCTGTCGATGAGCGAGGCGCGGCTGAGGGAGGTCCGGGCGAGCGCGATCTCGATGGTCTATCAGGAGCCGGGCCGCGCGCTGAACCCCTCGATGCGGATCGAGCGCCAGATCAGCGAGGTCTACGAGACCGTGGGCCTTGGCGCGCAGGACGCGAGATCGGCCAGTCTCGACATGATGCAGCGCGTCCAGATCTCCTCGCCGGATCGTGTGTTGAAAGCCTATCCGCACGAACTGTCCGGAGGCATGCAGCAGCGGGTGCTCATCGCCATGGCGCTCGCCACGAATCCGTCGCTGCTGATCCTCGACGAACCGACGACGGCGCTGGACGCAACCGTTGGCGCCGAGGTTCTCGACATTGTGGAAAACCTGCGCAGGGAACTTGGCACCTCGGTGCTGCTGATCTCGCACAACCTCGCTTTGGTCGGGCAGATGTGCGATCGCGTCGGCGTCCTTTACTCCGGGCTTCTGGTCGACGAGGGCGCATCCCGCAAGGTGTTCGACAAGCCGAATCACCCTTACACTGCGGCTCTGCTCGCCTGCGTTCCGGACACAACGAATGTTCCGGGGCGACAACGTCTGGCGTCGATTCCCGGCTCTCTCCCCGTTCCGGGCGAGCGCCTTGTCGGCTGCCCCTACAGCGACCGCTGCCCCCTGGCCGATGACCGGTGCCGGGTAGAGGAGCCGCCGAACACGACGATTGACGGCCGGACGTTCCGCTGTTTCCACCACGAACGCGCTGCGGCCATTCTTCCGGTTGACGAAAATCCGTCTGATCCGCAGGCGGTCCGTCGTGTCGACTACGACACCTCTCCCTTGCTCATCATCAGAAATGCTTCGAAAACCTATGGCGCCGGCTCGGACGCGTTCAAAGCTGTCAACGACATCTCGCTCGACATCTGGCCGGGGGAGACCCTGGGCGTCGTCGGCGAGTCGGGCAGCGGCAAGTCGACGCTCGGTCGCATGATCCTGGGACTTGTCAACCCGGACGCCGCAACGCAGATCGACTATCGTCAGACCGCCGGGGGCAGCCGAGCGCAGCGGCCCCGGTCCGCCCCGCAGATGGTGTTCCAGAACCCAGATGCTTCGTTGAACCGCCGGCACACGGTCCGGCACATTCTCGGCAGATCGATCACGAAACTTTCGGGACGCAAAGGCCGGGATCTGCCCCTTGCGGTCGAGAAACTGGCGCAAGACTTCAAGCTGGGGCGACAGCATCTGGAGATGCTGCCGCCTCGACTTTCGGGTGGACAGAAACAGCGGGTTGCGATCGCACGCGCGTTTGCCGGCGATCCCGCACTGGTGGTCTGCGACGAGCCGACGTCCGCGCTGGACGTTTCCGTCCAGGCCTCGGTGCTGAACCTGCTGATGAATTTGCAGGCCGTGAACGAGGTCGCCTATCTGTTCATAACGCACGATCTCGGCGTTGTCAGATATGTCTCCAACCGCATTGCGGTGATGTATCTAGGACAGATTCTGGAGGTGGGCCCTGCCGCCGACGTGCTCGAAGGTCCGCACCACCCCTACACCGAGGTGCTGCTGTCGGCTGTGCCGTCCTTGTTTGGTCCCGGAAACAGTCGCGTTCGTATGGCCGGCATGCCCTCCGACGCGCGCCGTCCGACTGCCGGCTGTCCGTTCCAGACCAGGTGCCCGCGAAAGATCGGGCCCATCTGCGAGACCGAGGCCCCGCCGCATCTGCGCGTCGGCCCGCGCCACACGATCCTTTGCCATCTTCCGCCATCCGACCTGCCGACAGCCAGCCGCCGCCCGGACCACGTCGCTTCATCCGCTTCACATCCGCAATAACCGAGGACAGACCATGCCGCACGCCTACCCCACCAAGCTCGATCCCGCCGCACTCACAGCCCTGCCACGCGATTTCGTCGGATACGGGCGGCACACGCCAGATCCCAAATGGCCGAATGGCGCCAAGGTCGTCGTCAACCTCGTCGTCAACTACGAGGAAGGCGCGGAGTATTCGCTGCTCGACGGAGACGATTCCAACGATGCATGGGGAGAGTACAGTTACGAGATCGGACCGACGGTTCGCGACCTGAGCACGGAAACCCACATGGAGTTCGGCAGCCGGGTCGGAGCATGGCGGCTCGCCCGGCTTCTCGACGACTATAAGATCAAGGCGACGATCGATGTGTGCGCGCATGCGCTGGAGCGCAATCCCGAATACGGCGCCTGGATCCGCGAAAGCGACTATGACGTCATGGGTCATGGCTGGCGCTGGACGGAAGATTCGAGGCTCAGCCGCGACGAAGAGCAACGCCTGATGCGCCGCGGCATCGCTTCCATCGAGAAGACGACGGGACAAAGGGTCAAGGGCTGGATCGTCCGCTCGTTCCCGAGCGTCAATACCCGATCGCTTTTGGTGGAAGAGGGCGGCTTCCTCTACGATTCTGACGCCAGCAACGACGAATTGCCCTATTTCGTCGAACAGAGCGGCCAGCCGTTTCTCGTGGTTCCCTATTCGAAGGTTTACAACGACGTCAAATATTTCATCGCGCCGACGCTCTCCACGCCCAACGACTTCTTCACCACGCTGAAGCTTGCGGTCGACTATTTGGCCGACGAGGCCGATCGCGGTCACGGCGGCCGGATGATGACGGTTGGCCTGCATGCGCGCTGGTCGGGACAGGCCGCGCGCGCCGCGCCGGTGCGCGACTTCATCGAATATGTGCTGGCCAAGGACGGTGTCGAATTCATGCGCCGCCTGGATATCGCCGAGCACTGGATCAAGAACTTCCATCCGTCGCTGAAAAAGGCCTGACATGGAGCTTGTGTGCGATCGGCGCCGCGCAAGGTTCCGTAGCGACCGGAGGGTGGCGTGTCGTCTGATTTGAAGGTGGCTATGGTCGGCGCGGGGTGGGCGGCGCGGCAGCATGCTGAGTCGGTACTGTCCATCGGCGGCGCCGAGGTCGTGGCGGTCTTCGATGTCTACCATGAGAGCAGAGACGCCCTGGCCCGGGACCTGGAGGCTTTGCCCGTCGACACACTTGAGGGACTGCTGGCCATGGACGCCGACGCCGTCATCGTGTGCACGCCATCGGGCGTGCATCGCGAAGCTGTCGTGCCGGCGCTCGCGCAACGCAAGGCCGTGTTTGTCGAAAAACCGCTCTCGCGAAGCATCGAGGACGCGTGGGCGATCGTCGACGCCGCTAAACAGACCGGAACGGTGTGCGCCGTCGGCTACCAGTGGCGCGCTTTGGACAATCTGGCTTCGGTCCATGATGATTTGAAGACATCGGTCCCGGCTTCGATGGTCAGTCAGGGCGTAGGCATCACCAAGGCGCGGTCGTGGTTCGGCGACGACAGGCTGAGTGGCGGGCTCATCTTCGAGCGGGTCAGTCATCACATCGACCTGCAACGGATGATCGCGGGTGAAGTCGCCTCCGTCTCGGCCGTTCGCGGCGGCGTTGCGCTGTCGGGCCGCGCCGACCCCGCCGAAACGGCGGACGATGTCCTGTCGCTGACCCTGCGGGTCAAGTCGGGCGCGGTCGGCGTCATC
>JBGTLX010000301.1:0-1726 GCA_041743855.1 Rhizobiaceae bacterium
TCGGACATATTGGCCGGCGAAGGCCTGATCGAAGCAGACGGAGCGCTTCCCTTGGGGCGGCCGACGGGAGACATCACCCGCGAGCCGCTCGAATTCCCGCTGGAGCGCGATGCCCGCCTGCAGGCGCTGTCGCGCGGCGACCTGATCGAGGCGATCTTCCTGGTGCGCGCCTACCGAACCACCCTGCCCCGCTTCGGCTATACGCGGCCGGTCGATACAGCGGCTATGCTTGCCGAGCGCCGCATTTCGGCCACCTACAAGGATCTGCCGGGCGGCCAGATGCTGGGACCGACCTTCGACTACACGCACCGCCTGCTCGACCCCGAACTTGCGGCGGCCCGGGATGTGCCTGAACCGGAACAGCGCGACGCGCCGACGGAAGCCATGCCGCGCGTTTCCGACATCCTCGCCGGCGAGGGACTGATCGAGGCCGACGGCGAGCTTCCGGCCGGTCACGTCACCGGCGATATCACCCGGGAACCGCTGGAATTTCCGCTCGAGCGCGATGCGAGGCTGCAAGCGCTGTCGCGTGGCGACGAAGGCTTCCTTCTGGCGCTCGCCTATTCGACGCAGCGCGGCTACGCGCGCAGCCATCCCTTCGTGGGCGAAATACGCATCGGCGAAGTCGAACTGGAGCTCGATGTTCCCGAACTCGATTTCCCCGTTCCGCTGGGCCGTATCCGCACCACCGAATGCCAGATGGTCAACCAGTTCAAGGGTTCGAGCAAACAGCCGCCACAGTTCACGCGCGGCTACGGGCTGGTGTTCGGGCAAAGCGAGCGCAAGGCGATGGCCATGGCGCTTTGCGACCGGGCGTTGCGCGCGCGCGAACTCGGCGAGGACATCGTGGCAGCCGCGCAAGATGAGGAATTCGTCATCTCGCATTCCGACAATGTGCAGGCAACCGGCTTCGTCGAGCACCTCAAACTGCCGCACTATGTCGATTTCCAGGCCGAGCTCGACATGGTGCGCAGGATGCGCGCCGAACATGAGGCCGAGGCCGCGCCCGGCGAGACACGAAAGGAGGCTGCGGAATGACCACTCTGGATCAGGGCATCGCGGCCTACAACTTCGCCTATCTTGACGAACAGACCAAGCGGATGATCCGCCGCGCGATCCTGAAGGGCATCGCCATCCCCGGCTATCAGGTGCCGTTCGCATCGCGAGAGATGCCTATGCCCTACGGTTGGGGCACGGGCGGCGTGCAGGTCACCGCGTCGATCATAGGACCGGACGATGTGCTTAAAGTCATCGACCAGGGCGCCGACGACACCACCAACGCCGTCTCCATCCGCGCCTTCTTCGTCAAGGTCGCCAATGTCGCGGTGACGACGGAGACAGCCAAGGCGACGATCATCCAGACCCGCCACCGCATCCCCGAACTGCCGCTGACGGCCGGGCAGACGCTGGTCTATCAGGTGCCGATTCCCGAACCTCTGCGTTTCCTCGAGCCGCGCGAAACCGAAACCCGGAAAATGCATGCGCTGGAGGAATATGGCCTGATGCATGTCAAGCTCTACGAGGACATCGCCCGGCACGGCCGCATCGCGACCAGCTATGCCTATCCGGTCAAGGTCGAGGGCCGCTATGTCATGGACCCGTCGCCGACGCCGAAGTTCGACAACCCGAAGATGCACATGTCGCCGGCGCTGCAACTCTTCGGCGCGGGCCGCGAAAAGCGCATCTATGCCATCCCGCCCTTCACCGAGGTGGTCAGCCTGGATTT
>JBGTLX010000302.1:0-1992 GCA_041743855.1 Rhizobiaceae bacterium
CCAACGGGGCGGCGGCCATGTCAAAGCCCATCTTGAGTATATCGGGCGCAAAGGTGACGTCGAGATCGAAACCCGCGACGGCGAAATCCTGACGGCCAAGGAAGCCATTGCCGAACGCGCGGCGGAGTGGAGCGATACGCTCCAATGGCGGTCACGGCCAACCGTGTCGTCAGTGTCGCTGATCTTCTCGATGCCCGAAGGCACCGACCCCGAGAAGGTGCTGGGAGCTGTCCGCGCGCTGGCCCATGCCGAACTCAGCGACAATCACGATTATGTCCTGGCGCTCCATACCGACACACCGCGCCCCCATGTCCATCTGACGGTTCAGGCGGAAGGGCTGGATCGCAACCGCTTCAATCCCCGTCCGGTTCAGCTCAATCGCTTCCGCGAACGATTTGCCCGCGAGCTTCGCGCGCGGGGCGTGGCCGCCGAAGCGACACCAAGACGGGCGCGGGGACAGGGGATTGCCGGATCAAGCATGGCGCTGGTCAAGTTGCGGGCGCGGCTGCGAACCGAAGGGAGTCGACAGATTACCCAATCCGACCGCCGCACCAACGAACAGGCCATTGCCGTCGCGCGGGGGCAGGGCCAATTGCCGCCGTTCATTGCAGCCGGCACAGTCCGTTGGCGAGAGATACGTCGTGCCTATGAACAAACTGCCGCTGCGCTGGACGCCACCGGCCAATCCGACGACCGGGCGCTTGCCAGAGATGTGCGCGCCTTCCTCGACAAGCATCAGGGCATGAATGCCACGCCCGAGGTGTTCGCTGCCCACCATGCGCGGAGAATAGCGGCGGAGCAAAACAGGGCGGTGTCGCCCGCACCTGATCGACCGCCCAGAGATCCCGGACGGGGGCGCTGAGCGTATCAGGCAAGCCCGCCCACAAAGCCGCTCGCTTCTCCGTCAATCGCACCGATGCTTTATGGGCGCGGCGTTAACGTGATCGCCCATCGCGCTGCAACACCTGTTCCTGCGTAACCTCACGAACGCGCTGCGCCTGCTGGTTGCGCACCTGAATCGTCGCGATCTTGTCGCCGTTGGCGATGCGACGAGCGACCTCCTGCCGTCTGGCCTCGACTTCCTTTGATGCCTTGACGGGATCATCGGGGTATTTCGCGCGCGTGATCGAGATGGTTTGAGCGACAAGGCTTTGGGCGCGGCGCAATTCGGGATCGCGAGCATTTTGCTCGTGCGTCTGGCTCAGGAACCGTTCCGACAGGGCTTTGAGCGTGATTGTCCCTTCGGTCGGACGGGGTGATTTACTCGTTGAGTTTTTGGCTTCGCGGCGCTTGTCGCGTTCGGCGTTCCGGGGTTGCAGGCGGTCGGCTTCGGCCTGGACGACTTTCGACGGCGTGTAATTCTCGACCGTCAGCCCTTGTGCGGCAGCGGCAAGATACGCAGCCTTCTTGAACGTGTCGCCGCCGTTGATCCTGATCGACGTCCAGCCGTTGGCCTTGGCGATCCGCACAATGTCGGGAAGGGCGTCGATGTTGCTGGTCTTGAGCCGGTCGGGTTCGAGCCGGGCAATCGGCTTTTTGTCATCCGAGGTGCGATAGAGCGCGTTGCCGACGCGCAGGAATTTGCCGGTGAGGTCGTCGGTGAGGGTAGGTGTTTCGGCTTTGCGCTTCGGTTTCGGCGTCTCCGGTTTGGGTTTGTCCTGCTTCGGCGTTGCTGTGCGGCTGCGTCCCGAAGGGGCATTGCCATCCATATTATCCGCCATTTTCGTCGCCTTCCTCAATAAGCCCGGAGACTATGCCGTTGTGATCCAGCGTCAGCATGTCGGCGAAGAAACTCGGGCAATCTTCTGTGAGGACATCATCCTGTGACATTGGCCGGGTATCGTGTCCGGCAGCCTCTTCGTCGGTCATGTCGCGGAACAGGGCAGGCAGCGCGGTGCTGATTATTCGCTTTGGCGCGGCTGACACTTCCGGCGGTGGAAACGCGCGGCTTTTGAAGAAGCGGTTGCTGAAATAGGCAATCTTCGTGCCGAT
>JBGTLX010000303.1:0-6392 GCA_041743855.1 Rhizobiaceae bacterium
TTCGGCGACAGCATGTACCAACTCCACTGGATGCCCATATGGCCGCCTGTATGACCGCTCGCGATGAAATTCTTGATTGTTTTCTTCAGCGCGTTGATGTCAGCTGACAGCGGCTTCAGGGAAGCATCGGGGCAGAAATCCAGCCGGTAGTCGCGGTTGACCATCCCATCATAGGGGCTGGCGTCGGTGTATTGCTGGGCACCCTTGCGCTCGGTCGCGCAATTGTCTTTCGGTGTCGACGCCGGGACAGGATCGTCCAGCTTCGGCGGCTCGCCGGTGGCGAACTTGGTTTCATGATAAACGACGTTGGCGAGCGAACCGGTGTTGACCCCGTCGGCATAGGGCACGATCGAAACGCGGACGCGCGGCTTGGCCGGGTCCTGCCCCAGCAGGAACGCGTCGACGGCGTTGGCGGCGGCGGTTTTCAGATCATTTATCTTCTGGCCGCTCATCGAGCCGGTCACGTCCAGCATCATCGCCACTTCGATCGTCTTGTCGGAATAGACCGAAGCCGATTCGTTGCGGACACGCCGGAAATCGCCGCCACCGAACAACGGAAAATAGAGATCGACATCCACATAGGCGGTCGCCTCGACTGTGTTGGCGACCTGATCGACGGCCAGCGTGTCGAGCACGAATTTGTCGCCAAAAGCTGCTTTCGGATCGCCATTGGCCTTCAGGAAAATCTCGACCATGCCCCGCGCGTCCTTCGCCGCGATCTTGCCGGTGGTCAGGTCGCGCGCCGTCGAGGTGACGGCGGCGTCGAGCGCATTTCCGAGGCTGGATTTGACGTTGTAGAGCTGCGCCGTGTTGACCGCATAGCCGGCCGACAACATCAGCACCGTGGCGATTGCTCCGGTGATGATCGCGAAACTGCCCCGGCGATCCTCGCCGAAGCGCTCGAGCAATGTCCGATTTGTAATGGTGTTCCGCATTGTTCCGCCCTCATCGAAAACCCTGTTGAAGGCGTTGCTGCATGTTCCGCGCCAAACGGCCGGTTCGGCGACACCGATTCTACAACCTGCTGAAATTAAGAGATTTTCAGTTTCGGCTTGCTTAACAGCCGGTAAACAAAACACGGGTTTCCGGCCCGAATTAACCGGCTGTTAACCCTGGGCCGGGCGTAAAAGTATTCCGGCCCGGACTGTCCCGCGTCGGGACGCGTGTCCTGTGCCGGTTCGGTCCACTGTTGTAGCCCGTCATCCGCACCAGCCTTCGCGCTGGCCGCCGCCATAGGCCCGCACAAGTTCCTCGCCAAGCAACATCGCCGCGACCGCCTGTCCATCCGCCGTCGCAACATCCGCGAGCACGCGGCCGTAATATTTCGCGCCGCCGATATTGGAGATCGACACACGGCCGTCGCCGACGATGAGCGCCAGCGCCTGCCTTGCGCGCAAAGCCGCCGCTTTCTCGATCGCGCAGCGCGCTTTCATCTCGGGCGCGTCGATGCCGCGAATGCGGATGTTGACGCGCACCGAGTGGCCGGGCCAGACCTGTGCATCAGCCAGGAAGGTGTCGCCATCGATGATTTCGACCACGGTCGCCTCGACCGGACCTTTGAACGTGCCAGCCGCCTGCGCGGGACCAGATACTGTCAGGGCGCAGACCAGCATCGCCGATCGGAAAATTCCGTAGAATTTGATTTTTGATCCCATGTAGAGGAATTTATTCCTCTACATGGATTTTGGCAAGCCCTTTGGCTCAGGGCGTGTTGAGATTCGGATCAGGCCGAGTCGAAAATGGCAGGGTTCGGGGTCGCTCTTGGACGACGAGCGGAGCGTACATTTGGGTACGTGAGTACCGGAAGCGCAGAAAACCGCCGTTTGCAGGGCGGTCTGGCGTGAATATCGATACACCCTAGGCCAGAATGTGAGCGTCCACGGTGCGATCAACCCCGTGATAGGGCGGCTTGGCCGGATGGCTGTCCTGTTCGTAGGTCCACACCTTGAACAGGGACAGGCTGTGCGGCCCGAAACTGTGCAGCAGCGGCACGTCGGTGGCGTCGCGGCCGCGCGCGATGACGACGCGGCCGATCCGCCGCGCATTGTGGCGCGGATCGAACGTGTACCATTTGCCGTCGAGAAAAACCTCGATCCAGGCCGAAAAATCCATCGGCGCGGGATCGGGCGGAATGCCGATATCGCCGAGATAGCCGTTCACGTATCGCGCCGGAATGTTCATGCAGCGGCAAAATGTGATGGCCAGATGCGCGAAGTCGCGGCACACGCCCACCCGCTCGTCATGCGCCTGCGCCGCCGTACGGGTCGAGCGCGCATAGCCGTAGCCGAAGGACAGCCGGTTGTGGACATAGTCGACGATCGCCTGCACGCGCGCATAGCCGGGCGGCATGTGGCCGAACAGGCTCCAGGCCAGATTGCTCATATGGTCCGTCTCGCAATAGCGGCTGCCCAGCAGGTAGCCCAAAACCTCGTCCGGCAAATCCGCGACCGGCATTTCCTTTGCCACTGGGTTCGACTCGTCGAGTTCGCCGCGGTCGTCCACCACCGCGTCGTAGACGATGCTGAAGGTGCCGGCCGGCGCGAGGAAGCGGCGGCAGACATTGCCGAACAGATCGCGATAGACCGAGCTTTCCGTCGAGGGCGAGGTCAGTACCTTGCTCTGGCGCTTGATGTCGGGCTGCCTGTCCTGGTGAATTTCGAGCAGCGAGATGACCGGCGTCGGTTGCGGGCAATCGATGGCGATTTCGTAGCCTAACCGAATGAGCATCGCGAACCTCGCTTTCTCGCCGCAGGGGAATGATGTATTCGAAACGCATCAGTTTTCAGCTAGTTCCCTTTGACTGAGTGGCAAGGATAAAAGGCTGTTTGACCTCGCCCTCCCGAGGCATATGGCGTGGTTTTCGGGGTCGCTGTTGGGCGACAAGCGGAGCGTACGTTTGGGTACGGAGCATCGGAAGCGCAGAAAATCGCGTCAGATGACCGGCAGGGTAGAGCTAGCAAGCAGCCCTCAGAAGTCGCTGGCCAGACCCTTAACCTCCCAGTCGCCGTAGCGGACCGGTTCATTGCCCTTGCGCCCGCCGATTTCCTTCGGCAGGGCCGCCTCCTGCTCAAGGTAGGTTTTTCGCCGCGCTTCCGCTTCGGCCAGCGCGCGCAGTGCCGCCGGCGCAAGTTCGGTCCCGGTCTGCCCGGCTTGCGCCGCGGCGGGGGGCGTCTTGTTCGTATCGGTCATGGGTTTCGCCTCCCTCGGCTTTATTGAAACCAGCCCGCTTGTTTCCCATCATATAGGAGCGCCCGCTCGGGATCGATCTTTTTCGACGCAACACAACAACGGCGCGCCTTCGGAGACCCGACCATGAATATGATTCGCACCGCTATGCTTCTCGCCTTCATGACCGCGCTGTTCATGGGCGTCGGCTATCTGATCGGCGGTTCCAGCGGCATGGCGATCGCCTTCGTGGTCGCCGCCGCCATGAACCTGTTCAGCTACTGGAACGCCGACAAGATGGTGCTGCGCATGCACAACGCTGTCGAGGTCGATGAGCGCAACGCGCCCGAATATTACGCCATCGTCCGCGATCTGGCCGACCGCGCCGGCCTGCCGATGCCCAAAACCTATCTGATCCAGAACCCGCAGCCCAACGCCTTCGCCACCGGCCGCAACCTGCGGAACGCCGCCGTCGCCGCCACCACCGGCCTGCTGGAGCGGCTCTCGCATGAAGAGGTCGCGGCGGTGATGGCGCATGAGCTCGCCCATGTACAAAACCGCGACACACTGACCATGACGATTACCGCGACGCTTGCCGGAGCGATCTCGATGCTTGGCAATTTCGCCTTTTTCTTCGGCGGCAACCGCGACAACAACAACCCGCTCGGCTTCGTCGGCGTGCTGGTGGCGATGATCGTCGCGCCGCTGGCGGCCGCAATGGTGCAGATGGCGATCAGCCGGACGCGCGAATATTCGGCCGACCGGCGCGGCGCCGAAATCTGCGGCAATCCGCTCTGGCTGGCTTCCGCGCTTGACAAGATCGCCGGTGCGGCCCAACGCATCCCCAACCACGCAGCGGAGCGCAGCCCGGCCACCGCCCACCTCTTCATCATCAACCCGCTGTCAGGCGAGCGCATGGACAATCTTTTCTCGACCCATCCGGCCACGGAAAACCGCATCGCCGCGTTGCAGGCGATGGCGCGGGACGGCGTCGGCAGCCAGCGCGCCGAGCAGGTGGATCGCAGGGACAGCATCGGCCCGTGGGATCGCGCTGCTCCGGTTCAACCTCGTCCGGCCGAAGCGCAAAAATCCAGTCCGTGGGGCCGCAACCCGACCGGGCCTAAAGGCCCATGGTCGTGAGCCTGGGGCAGGGCAAACCGGTCCACCAATCGAGGCACAGGCCCGCCCCTCGCGAAGAAACCGGCCCGGATGCGCCCGGGCTGGCGGCGCGGAAAGCCGCCGCAAAGCTGTTGGCAGTCGTCATCGACGCCAACATGGCGCTGGACGGGTTGACAGACCATGACAACGGCCATCCGCAGTTCCGCGCGCTCGACATGCGCGATCGCGGCCTCGTGCGGGCGATCCTGATCACCGCTTTGCGCTTTCGCGTCACCATCCAGAAACTGCTGGCGGCCCGGATCGACAAGCCGCTTCCCGCCAACGCCACGGCGCTGGCACACATTTTCCACGTCGCCGCGGCGCAAATCCTGTTCCTCGACATTCCCGACAGCGCCGCGGTCGACCTCGCCGTCACCCACGCCAAGTCCGATCCGCGCACCGTGCGTTTTCCCGGTCTGGTCAACGGCGTGCTGCGCTCGCTCGCCCGCGCCAAGGAGGCCGAACTCGGGCCGATGCTCGAGGGCACGGATGATGCGCCGGCATGGTTCCACGGCCGGCTGATAGCGGCCTATGGCGCTGACAGCGCGAAAAAAATCCTCGCCGCCCACCGGGTAGAGGCGCCGGTCGATTTTACCGTCAAATCCGAGCCCGAACTCTGGGCCGAAAAGTTCGGCGGCATCGTGCTGCCCACAGGCACGGTGCGCGTCGAGAAACTGCCGGCGCATGTCACCGAACTGCCCGGCTTTGCCGAAGGCGAATGGTGGGTCCAGGACGCGGCCGCCAGCCTGCCGGCAAAACTGTTCGGCGACATTGCGGGTTCAAGCGTCGCCGATCTGTGCGCCGCCCCCGGCGGCAAGACGGCGCAGCTCATCATGGCTGGCGCGCAGGTGACCGCCATCGACGCATCGAAGAACCGGCTGGCGCGCCTTGCCCTCAATCTCGAGCGACTGCGGCTCGCCGCCGATCTCGTGCATGCCGACATTCTGGATTTCAAGCCGCCGCAGTTGTTCGACGCCGCGCTGCTCGATGCGCCCTGCTCCTCGACCGGAACCGTCCGCCGCCATCCAGACGTGCCGTGGACCAAATCGCCGGCCGACATCGAAAAACTTAGCCGCCTGCAATCGCGGCTGCTTGACGCCGCGATCCGTCTGGTCAGGCCCGGCGGCCGCATCGTCTTTTCCAACTGCTCGCTCGACCCGCTCGAGGGCGAGACGCTGCACGCGGCCTTCGTCGCGACGGCAAGCGGGGTCGTCGACGATCCGTTGCGGCCCGGAGAAATCGCCGGCATCCACGATTTTCTGACCGACAGGGGAACGCTGCGCACGACGCCGGCCGATCTGCCGCTCGCTTCGCCCACTCTGTCGGGGCTCGACGGATTCTTCGCGGCAAGGCTGCGGCGGACCGCTTGAAACGCTCTCTCAAATGCCGCAGAACCGGTTAACAAAAAATTCACTATCGTATAACTTTGTGAACCATTTTAAGCTATTAAGGGGAATTCGGGCGTAACGGGAGGGGCGTGTCTTGGCGATGGCGGAGGGCAGCACAACGCGGCTCTGGGCGCTCGTCGCCAGGGAGTTCTGGCGCAAGACGCGCCGGCGTCTGCGCGCCGGTCCGGTCTATCGCTGGCGCTATTCCGGCCGCACACCGGAACGCGTGCTGATCGCGCCGCCCGACTTGAGGCATGCCGATCCGCAGATCGCGCTCGAAATCTACTATGGCCGCTTCCCTCTGTCGGGCCATCTCGTCGAGACCGGAGGGCAGTCGCCTTTCCAGATTCCGGCGCGCCACCAAGGCTGGCAGAGGAGCCTGCACGGTTTCCGTTGGCTGCGCCACATGCGCGCCGCCGGAACCGATCTTGCAGCAGCCAACGCCCGCGCGCTGGTGTCGGACTGGATCGCCGCGCATGGCGGCCGCATTTCGGGCGTCGCCTGGGAACCGGCGACCACCGCCAAGCGGGTCATCGCGTGGCTGCAGCATTCCTCGGTGGTCCTGCAGGGCGCCGAGTTCCCCTTCTACCGCGCCTTCCTCAAATCGCTGGCCGTGCAGATCCGCTATCTGCGCTCGGCGGTGCGCGAAATGCCCGACGGCAAGGACCGGCTGCGCGCCCG
>JBGTLX010000304.1:0-2941 GCA_041743855.1 Rhizobiaceae bacterium
GAACGGCAGAACGCGGGGGACGGAGAGCGGAATTGACCGAGCCGCACCTTTGCGCGTGATCTGCATGCACAGGCTTTCGTCCCGTTTCGGCTGAACCGACTGGATTGGATTGCCCGTGCCGAAATCTCTCGACAGCTTCAATTGCCGCAGGACCCTTGGTGTCGAGGGAACCGAATATGTCACTTACAATCTCATCGAGGCCGAGAAGAACGGTTTGACAGGCATCGGGCAACTCCCCTATTCGATGAAGGTGCTGCTCGAAAACCTGCTGCGCAACGAGGATGGCCGGACGGTCACCAAGGCGAATATCCAGGCGGTCGCCGGATGGCTAACCGACAGGGGTGCTGCCGGCGTCGAGATCGCCTACCGCCCCGCGCGCGTCCTGATGCAGGATTTTACCGGCGTTCCGGCGGTGGTCGATCTGGCCGCCATGCGCGACGCCATGGCCTCGCTCGGCGGCGACCCGCAAAAAATCAATCCGCTGGTTCCGGTCGATCTGGTCATCGACCATTCCGTCATCGTCGATGAGTTCGGCACGCCGATGGCGTTCGCCCGCAATGTCGAGCTCGAATACGAGCGCAACCAGGAGCGCTACAAATTCCTGAAATGGGGCCAGCAGGCATTCCGCAATTTCCGCGTCGTGCCGCCCGGCACCGGCATCTGCCACCAGGTCAATCTCGAATATCTGGGCCAGGTCGTCTGGACCCGGGACGAGGATGGTGAAGTCACCGCCTATCCCGACACCTGCGTCGGCACCGATTCGCACACCACGATGATCAACGGCCTCGGCGTTTTGGGCTGGGGCGTCGGCGGCATCGAGGCGGAAGCCGCCATGCTCGGCCAGCCGGTGTCGATGCTGTTGCCGGAAGTCATCGGCTTTCGCCTGACCGGGCGGCTGAAGGAGGGCGTCACCGCCACCGATCTCGTGCTGACCGTCACCCAGATGCTGCGCAAGAAAGGGGTGGTGGGAAAATTCGTGGAGTTCTTCGGCCCCGGCCTGTCCAACATGACGCTGGCCGACCGCGCCACGATCGGCAATATGGCGCCCGAATACGGCGCCACCTGCGGCTTCTTCCCGGTCGATTCCGAAACCATCCGCTACCTGACCATGTCGGGCCGCACCGAGGCCCGCATTGCACTGGTGGAAGCCTATGCGAAGGCACAGGGCATGTGGCGCGACAATGGCTCGGCCGACCCGGTTTTCACCGATAGGCTCGAACTCGAACTCGACAGCGTGGTGCCGTCGATGGCCGGGCCGAAGCGCCCGGAAGGCCGGGTCGCGCTCGAAGACATTCCCGCCGGCTTCGACGCCGCGATGGAAAAGGACTATCGCAAGACGGTCGACGCGCATACCCGCTACGCCGTCGCCGGCACCTCCCATGATCTCGGCCATGGCGACGTGGTGATCGCCGCAATCACATCCTGCACCAACACCTCCAACCCCAGCGTGCTGATGGCGGCGGGCCTTGTCGCCCGCAACGCCAATCGCCTCGGGTTGAAACAAAAACCCTGGGTCAAGACGTCGCTGGCGCCGGGCAGTCAGGTTGTGGCCGAATATCTGGAAAAATCCGGCCTGCAGGCTGAACTCGACAGAATAGGCTTCAATCTCGTCGGCTTCGGCTGCACCACCTGCATCGGCAATTCCGGGCCGCTGCCAGCGCCGATTGCCCAGACCATCAACGACAAGGGCCTGATCGCAGCCTCTGTGCTGTCGGGCAACCGCAATTTCGAAGGCCGCGTCTCGCCGGACGTGCAGGCCAACTACCTTGCCTCGCCGCCGCTCGTGGTCGCCTATGCGCTCGCCGGCACCATCACGAGGGACCTGACGACCGAGCCGCTCGGCGACGACCGCGACGGCAACCCGGTGTTCCTCAGGGACATCTGGCCGACGAGCCAGGAAATCGATGAATTCATCACCCGCAACGTCACCCGCGAGCTTTTCTCGCGAAAATACGCCGACGTGTTCAAGGGCGACGACAATTGGCAGGCGGTTCAGGCTCCGGAAGGCCAGACCTACACCTGGGACGACGTCTCGACCTATGTGCAGAACCCGCCCTATTTCGTCGGCCTCGGCCACAAGGCCGACGGCATCCGCCCGATCGCCGGCGCGCGCGTGCTCGGCCTGTTCGGCGACAAGATCACCACCGACCACATCTCGCCCGCCGGATCGATCAAGGCCGCATCGCCGGCCGGCAAATATCTGACCGATCACGGCGTCGGCGTCGCCGATTTCAACCAGTATGGCACGCGCCGCGGCAACCACGAGATCATGATGCGCGGCACCTTCGCCAACATCCGCATCCGCAACCACATGCTCGGCGAAAACGGGCGCGAGGGCGGCTACACCATCCACTACCCGTCGAAGGAAGAGCTGCCGATCTACGACGCCGCCATGCAGTACCGCCAGGAAGGCGTGCCGCTGGTCGTCTTCGCCGGCATCGAATACGGCAACGGATCGTCACGCGACTGGGCGGCGAAAGGCACCAGCCTGCTCGGCGTCCGCGCGGTCATCGCGCAGTCCTTCGAGCGCATCCACCGTTCCAATCTGGTCGGCATGGGGGTCATCCCCTTCGTCTTCGAGGAAGGAGCGAACTGGCATACGATCGACCTGAAGGGCGACGAGACCGTGACCATCGACGGGCTGGAGACGATCCGGCCGCGCCAGAAGATGCTTGCAGAGATCACCTACGGCGACGGGACGGTGAAGAACGTGCCGATCCTGTGCCGGATCGATACGGTCGACGAACTCGACTATTTCCGCAGCGGCGGCATCCTCCAATATGTTCTGCGCGGTCTGGCCGCCTAGGTCACATACTCATAAACGGGATTCCCTTTTGGGGTGAGGCGTGATTCAGTCTCTGCGCGGGGGGACTGGATATGGCGCGCTTTGATTTGTCGGATTTCGAATGGTCGGTGATCGAGCCGCTGTTGCCGAACAAGC
>JBGTLX010000305.1:0-3710 GCA_041743855.1 Rhizobiaceae bacterium
AGCTTGCGGGTCGGCCGCTTGCGCAGTCGCCGTAAGCGCCGCGCGGACAAAGCGGACCGAGCGGCGTGTCACCGTCACCGTTCCCGGCGGCCCCCTGCTGATCGACTGGCGCGACGAAGACCATGTCGTCATGACCGGGCCCGCCGAATGGGAGTTTTCGGGCGCTTTCGATCCGGCCAGCGGCGTCTGGTCGCGCGACCGCCTGGAAGTGGCATGATGGGCGTTGAAATCGTCACCTTCGGCTGCCGGATGAACACCTATGAATCGGAGGTGATGCGCCGCGAGGCGCTCGCCGCCGGTCTTGGCGAGCTGAATCACGGCGCGGTCATCTTCAACACCTGCGCGGTCACCAACGAGGCTGTTCGCCAGGCCAAGCAGTCGATCCGCAGGGCGCGCCGCGACAATCCGAAGGCCCGCATCATCGTCAGCGGCTGCGCGGCGCAGACCGACCCTGCCGCTTTCGTCGCCATGGACGAGGTCGATCTGGTGCTCGGCAACGAGGAGAAGCTGGTACGGCAAAACTATCGCGCGCTGCCGGATTTCGGCGTTAACGATACGGAAAAAGCCCGGGTCAACGACATCTTTTCCGTGCGCGAAACCGCCTCACATATGGTCGACGCCATCGAGGGCCGCGCGCGCGCTTTCGTTCAGGTGCAGAACGGCTGCGACCACCGCTGCACCTTCTGCATCATCCCCGATGGCCGCGGCAATTCGCGCTCGGTGCCGATGGGCGCGGTGGTCAAACAGGTCGAGCGGCTCACCGGCAACGGCTACGCCGAAATCGTGCTGACCGGCGTCGACATGACCAGCTATGGCGGCGATCTGCCCGGCGCGCCAAAACTCGGAAAACTGGTGAAGACGATCCTGCGCCAGGTTCCCGGGGTAAAGCGCCTGCGCCTTTCCTCGATCGATTCGATCGAGGCCGACGACGATTTGCTCGATGCCATCGCAACCGACAAACGCCTGATGCCGCATCTGCATCTGTCGCTGCAATCGGGCGACGACATGATCCTGAAGCGTATGAAGCGCCGGCATTCTCGCGCCGATTCGATCGGTTTTTGCGCGGAAGTCCGCAAGCTCCGCCCGGATATGGTGTTCGGGGCGGACATCATCGCCGGGTTCCCGACCGAAACGGAGGCGATGTTCGAAAATTCGGAAAAAATCGTCGAGGAGTGCGGGCTGACGCATCTCCACGTCTTTCCGTTCAGCCCGCGCGAGGGCACGCCCGCAGCGAAGATGCCGCAACTGCCCAGCGCCGTCGTCAAGGAGCGCGCCGCACGACTTCGCGCTTTGGCAGAAAAAGCCCATCGCCGACATCTGGATGCGCTCGACGGAACGCGCCAATCGATCCTGATCGAGCGCAACGGGCTTGGCCGGACCGAGGGTTTTACGCTGGCTGCGATCGAGGGCAGTGTGCCGGGCAAGATCGTCGAAGCGACGATTTCCGGCCATGACGGCCGGCGCCTGATCGCAGCCCACGCGGCCTGACGGGATCGGCATGGCGTTCGGCTTCATCAAGAAAGTTTTTTCGTTCGGCAATAAGGATGTCGTCGAGCGCCCGGCCGAGAATGCGCCGCTGCCGCCGCTCGACTGGAGTGCGCTGGAGGCGGCCGAAGATCGGCCCGTGCCGGAGTTTTTGAAGCGGGAGCAGGCCGCGCTTGACGCGCCGGCCGAACTGGAAAGGCCGCCAGGGGAAGCACCGGCCCCGGTGGAAATTCCTGCCACTCCGCCGCTGCAAGAACCTGTGCCTAGTGAGCCGCAGGAAATATCGGCCGATCCTGCGCTGGCAAAGCCGGCCGAAGAACCGGCTGAACCACCCGTCGAAATTCCAGCCGAACCGGCGCCTGACGAGCCGGAACCCACACCGCTACCGACTGCCGATGCCGCCCCTCATCCACCTGCCGGCACGTTCTCCCCGTATAGGGAAGAAACTCCAGCGCCGACGCCACCCTCTCCCCGTCCTTCACGGGGGGAGGGTGAGGGGCAGGAAACACTCTCGACCACTCAAATTCCCGCGCCAAAACCTGCCGCTGGAAAAGTCACGGTCGCGAAAAAAGTCGAGCAGAAGGCCGAGCCAGTCGCACCCGCGGCACCCGCGCCGCGAACCACATGGTTCCAGCGGCTGCGCGAGGGGCTGTTCCGCTCGTCGCAGGAACTGTCCGGCAACATTGCCGGCGTCTTCACCAAGAAGAAACTCGACGAGGAAACGCTGCAGGATCTGGAGGACGTGCTGATCCGCGCCGATCTCGGCATGGAAACCGCCATCCGCGTCACCGACGCGCTGTCGGCCAGCCGTTACGGCCGCGACGTATCGGACGCCGATGTCCGCGCCATCATGGCCGCCGAGATCGAGAAGGTCTTGACGCCGGTGGCGCTGACGTTGGAACTGGACCTCTCGCGCAAGCCGCATGTCATTCTGGTCGTCGGCGTCAACGGCACGGGAAAAACCACGACCATTGGCAAGCTCGCCGCCAAGCTGACGCAAGGCGGCCTGTCCGTCATGCTGGCCGCCGGCGACACGTTTCGCGCGGCGGCCATCGAGCAGCTGAAAATCTGGGGCGAGCGCACCAATTCGCCGGTCGTCGCCTCGAAACTCGGCGCGGACGCGGCCGGCCTCGCCTGGGACGCGTTCCAGAAGGCAAGGGAAGCGGGCAGCGACGTGCTGATCATCGACACGGCCGGCCGCCTGCAGAACAAGGCCGAACTGATGTCCGAACTGGAAAAGATCGTGCGCGTGCTGGGCAAGCATGACCCGGAAGCGCCGCACACCGTGCTGCTGACGGTCGATGCGACCACCGGGCAGAACGCGCTCAACCAGGTCGAGATCTTCCGCAATGTCGCGGGCGTCAGCGGTCTTGTCATGACCAAGCTCGACGGCACCGCGCGCGGCGGCATCCTTGTTTCGATCGCAGCCAAGCATAAACTGCCGGTCTATTTCATCGGCGTCGGCGAACAGGTTGACGACCTCGAACCCTTTTCGGCCGGCGATTTCGCCAAGGCGATTGCGGGAGTGGCGTAGAACGGCCCCAAATTCAGCGTTGCCCGCTGCCCTTTCACTGTGAGAAAAAGCAATCCATGAACCAGCCCATTCTCGAACGCGACCCGTCCGACCCGAAAAGGAAGGAAATCAACCCGATCCTCAAGCTCGCGCTGGAGCTTGGGCCGCTGATGGTCTTCTTCTTCGCCAACACGGGCGGCGCATGGCTGGTCGAAAAATTTCCGGCGCTGGGCGACATGGGCGGACCGATCTTCGTCGCCACCGGACTGTTCATGGTCGCCACCGCGGTCGCGCTGACCGTATCCTGGCTGCTGACCCGCACTCTGCCGATCATGCCGCTGGTGTCCGGCGTCGTGGTGTTCGTCTTCGGCGCGCTCACGCTCTATCTGCAGGACGACGTTTTCATCAAGATGAAGCCGACCATCGTCAACACGCTGTTCGGCGTCATCCTGCTCGGCGGTTTGTGGTTCGGCAAATCGCTGCTCGGCTACGTCTTCGATTCGGCCTTCAAGCTCGACGCCGAGGGCTGGCGCAAGCTCACCTTCCGCTGGGGCCTGTTTTTTCTCTTCCTGGCCATCGTCAACGAGGTCGTGTGGCGCTCATTTCCGACCGATACGTGGGTGGCGTTCAAGGTATGGGGCATCATGCCGATCACCCTGATCTTCACCTTCAGCCAGATGCCTTTGATCATGCGCCACTCGCTGGACGAACG
>JBGTLX010000306.1:0-2956 GCA_041743855.1 Rhizobiaceae bacterium
GGCAGGGATCGACAGCAGCGAACGCACCCGGCGCGATGCCGGGCTTTGCTGGCTTCGACCCTGGCGGCGCGGCAGCGCCGCCGACCGCACAGGACAAGCAACTTGCGTTCCTCAATGCGGCGGCCGACCGGCGCACCGTCACGCCTGATCGCGTCGCGCCGCCGGCATCGCCCTTCGTGCTTCAGGCCGGAGCCGTCATCTCGGCAGCGCTCATCACCGGCATCCGCTCCGATCTTCCCGGTCAGATCACCGCGCAGGTCACGGAAAACATCTATGACAGCCCGACCGGAAGTATCCTGCTCGTGCCGCAGGGCACGCGCCTCATCGGCCAGTATGACAACAGCGTCCAGTTTGGGCAGCGCCGTGTGCTGCTCGTCTGGAACCGCCTCATCATGCCGAATGGCCGCTCCATCGTGCTGGAGCGCCAGCCGGGCGCGGACACGCAAGGCTATGCCGGTCTGGACGATGGCGTCGATTACCACTGGTGGGATCTCGCCAAGGCCGCCGCGCTCTCGACCCTGCTCGGCGTCGGCACCGAACTCGCCACCGACGACAATGATCGCCTGATCGCCGCCATTCGCGGCGGCGCGCAGGACACCGTCAATCAGGCTGGCCAGCAGATCATCCAGCGCCAGTTGCAGGTCGCGCCGACACTGACCATCCGGCCCGGTTTCCCGGTCCGCATCATCGTCACGCGCGACCTGGTGCTCGAACCCTACAGGACCTGACCATGGCAAAACTGAAACTTGGCCCCATCGTCGACGACAAGCCCGTCAGGATCGCCCTGGAGCTGCCCGCCGCGCTCCACAGTGACCTGACCGAATACGGCCGCCTCCTGGCCGAAGGCGCAACCCCTATAGAGCCAGCGAAACTCATTGTGCCGATGCTGGAGCGTTTCATCGCCACGGATCGAGGCTTCGCCAAGGCGCGGCGCACGCTCGGCACGCCGCAAACGTAGAGCAACGAGGTCAGATGATGAGCCATTCGCCCGCCGCACTCAGCAAACGCACCATTCGCCGGCACCAGCTTCGCGAAATCATTCCGCTTGCCGACACCACCATCTACGACATGGAGCAGCGGGGCGAATTTCCGCAGCGGTTCTACCTGACCGCCCGATGCGTGGTCTGGGATCTCGCCGAAGTGGAGGCTTGGCTTGAGAACCGTCGCCAAGCCTCCAGAGCGAAAGCCGTCAGGCGAGCGCCGTCCCCCGACGTCAATCTGAGGAAATTCCGACCCGTCAAAGGCTAGGCTCCGGCACCAGAAGGTCCATTGACGTCGGATACAGCGTGGGGACGTATTTCTGACCGGCGACCCAGGCGTCGATAAGATTGGCCCATTCCTGCATCATATGACGGCGCTGGTGCTCATATTCCGCCTTGTTGTAGATGCCGCGCGACGAGCGCCCATCCTCATGCGCCAAGCACTTCTCGATCCAGTCGCTATTGAAGCCCAACTCATTGAGCAGCGTCGAACCCGTGCGGCGCAGGTCATGCACAGTAAACGGCTCCAGAGGCAGCCCCTCCCTTTTGGCCCGGTCGACGACCGCATAGGTCACGCGATTGAAGGTCGCACGCGACATCGGCGCGTCCGCATCGTAACGCGACGGCAGCAGGTATCTGGAATTGCCGGCACAGGTCTTGAGCGCGACGAGGATGTCGATCGCCTGCTCCGGCAGATAGACGTTGTGCGCCTTGGATCGCTTCATTCTCTCTTTCGGAACCGACCATACCGCATTCTCGAAATCGACTTCATCCCAGGTGGCGTCCTGCAACTCGCTCTTCCGGACCATGGTGAGCAGGAACAGCTTCATTCCGAGCCGGATGGTCGGCAACGTCGCCACATGCTCAAGCTGGCCTAGCATGACCCGGATTTCAGCAGGCGATAGCGATCGGTCCTTGGGAACGAATGTGGCGATCGAGGCAGGCCCGACCTCATCGGCAGGGTTCGGCACCTTCTCCCCGTGCAGGATCGCGAAGGCGTAAACCAGCTTCACGATGTCCCGCACATGGACCGCCGTGGCCGGAGCGCCTCGTCCCTTCACCTTCGCGCACATGGACCGGAGATCTTCCGGGCTGATTTCAGTCAGCAGCCGATTCCGAAATGTCGGAAGGATGTCCCGCTCGTAGATCGTGCGGCGCATGGCGCGGGTACTGTCGGCCATCCGGTGCTCTTGCAACCACCGCTCGCCAAACTCCCCGAAGCTCTTTGCTTCCTTGATACGGCGCTTTTCGCGCTGCTTCTCCTGAGCGGGCGACCGGCCCTCCTGAATGGCGCGCTGCGCGTCGATCAGCTTCTCCCGTGCGCGGGCCAGAGAGAGGTCGGCAGGTCCATATCGGCCGAGCGTCAAAGTCTCGCGCCGGCCGTTCATCCGGTAGTCGTAACGGAACACGATCGACCCCGACGGCTGCACCACGACATACATACCGTCACGGTCTACGACCTTATATAATTTATCTTTTTGTTTCAGTGCCTTGATACCCGCATCAGTCAGCATTGGGCCCTCCAAAATCGTTCAAAAACGCGCGAGAGCCATCAAATATACCGTCAGCCCAAAATGGGCCTCTATGAACGGCAAATTTCCCTTTATTCTCAGTCGAGTAAGGTCAAATAAGATACCGTCACAAGCTCTCTAAGCCGTGACGGTATATGCATTCTGCCGCTGCGACAAGAGTCGCCATACCGTCAGCCATACCGTCAATCCGGAGGCTTTCTCCGCGATAGACGGCGATAGAAGCCGGTCATTTATTCTTCTATTTCAATCGGTTATGGAGGGTTCTGGCGTGAGATCGGCGGCGTTCGGATAGGCCAAAATCATTCCCACTCGATCGTGCCGGGAGGCTTCGACGTCACGTCGTAAACGACGCGGTTGATGCCGCGCACCTCGTTGATGATGCGGGTGGCGGCGGCGCCGAGAAACGCCATGTCATAGGGGTAGAAGTCGGCGGTCATGCCGTCG
>JBGTLX010000307.1:0-6704 GCA_041743855.1 Rhizobiaceae bacterium
GGCTTGTGATCGCGCAGGGCGGGCGCGAAGCCGCCGCCTGACCTCGCTTCGCTCGGCAACCGTCCGCACACGGGGAAAGGCATATTTGCGACCCCATCTGGTCCGACCAGATATTCCCCGCTAGATTGCCGCTCATAAACCGGGGTCACCCGGTCGAATGGGCTTTTGGGGAAACAAAATGAAAATCGGTTTCTGCATGTTGCTGTGGACGACCACCGTCACAGCCAGGCACAAGAAATTACTGAACGACATCAAGGCGACGGGCTATGACGGCGTCGAGATTCCGATCTTCGAAGGAACGCCCGACGACTACAAACGGCTCGGCGAGATGCTCGACAAAATCGGTCTGGAGCGCACCGCCGTTTCGGCGATGGGCGATCCGGCCATGAACCTGATCGGCGACGCGGCCGCGCGCAAGGCCGGCCTCGCCTATATGAAGAAAACCATCGATTGCGCGGCAGCACTCGGCGTGAACACGCTGTCAGGTCCGCTGCATTCGACGCTCGGCGCGTTTTCGGGCGTCGGTCCGACACCCGCCGAAAGGAAGCGATCGGTCGCCTCGCAGCGCGCCATTGGCGATCATGCCGGCAAACGCGACGTGACCATCGGACTGGAAGCGCTGAACCGTTTCGAGTGCTACCTTGTGAACACGATGGCCGACCTGTCGGCGCATATCGAAGACATCGGGCACCCCAACATCAGGGCGATGTACGACACATTCCACGCCAATATCGAGGAAGCGGACCCGATCGGCGCCTACACGAAGCATGTGAAGAACATTGTCCATGTCCACATCTCGGAGAACGACCGTGGGGTGCCGGGACGCGGCAACATTCCCTGGAAGAAGACGTTTTCGGCCATTCGCGAGAGCGGCTACCATGGATGGCTGACGATCGAGTCGTTCGGGCGCGGCCTGAAGGATCTGGCGGCGGCTACAAAGGTCTGGCGCGATTTTGCCGAAAGCCCGGAAGCTGTCTACCGCGAAGGCTACCGGCACATCCGCAAGGGCTGGAAAAGGGCCGGCTAAGCTTTAGACCTAACCCTGCGAGGCGGCGATCCGCGACTTGGTCTCGCCCGCAGCCTCTCCCTTGTCGCCGGGCACGCCGGCATTGGCCTGCGCCGCCTCCGCTGCGCTGATCTGCTCGCCCGGACGGCGGATGGTGGCGGACGCCTCCATCAGGAGCGGCCTAAGACCGGCACCGCCTGCATCGACGATTTCGAACAGATGCCCGCGCATGCGTGGCTCCCAGAACTTGTTGATGTGCTCGGCCACCCCGGCGACGCCGAGATCGTGCGGCTTCGATTCGAAGAAGGTGGCGATCTGGTTCGCCATACGGGCAATCTTGTCGCGGGGGGAGGCCCGATGCGTCTCGTCATGCGACATGTCTGGCGGCTCCGGAAGCAATGCGTTGCGGATGGGTGAAGACGTCGAAATCCTCGCCGCGCACCAGCGCCACGAGGGTCATGCCGGCCTCGTCCGCCGTGCAGATGGCAAGTGCCGTCGGTGCGGAAACCGCGATGATGAACGACGCGCCGATCGCGGCCGTCTTCTGCACCATTTCGACCGAAACACGTGATGTCACGACGACCGCGCCCGACGCGCCGTCGATGCCTTTTTTTGCCAGCGCGCCGGCAAGCTTGTCGAGCGCATTGTGGCGTCCGACATCCTCGCGTGCGGCAACAATGCCCTTGCCGGGTACGTAGAGGCCGGCCGCATGCACCGCGCCGGTCTCCGAATGCAACGGCTGCACCTTGGACAGGAGCTTGACCGACTGGACGATGTCGGCCGCGCTCAAGGTCAGCGCCGAGGAGCCGACGTGGTTCACCGCGCGCATCGCCTCCTCGATGGATTCGATGCCGCAGAGCCCGCAGCCGTCCGGACCCGCGAGCCGCCGCCGCGCCTCGAAGCGCGTGTTGGCCCGGTCCTTGAGTCTGATCTGGATATCGACGCCGGCGCCGTGATCCTCGACTTCGATGGCCTCGATCTCGTCAGCCGAAGCGATGATGCCCTCGGTCAGGGAAAAACCGAGAGCGAAATCCTCGAAATCGGCGGGCGAGGCCATCATGACGGCATGCGTCGTGCCGGCGAAGGAAAACGCCACCGGCGTTTCCTCCGGCACCATGCGGTTGGCGGCAGCCGTGCCGCTCTCGCGCCGAGCAAGGCGGGAGATCTGGGTCAGGGGCGGACGGAGTCTCATGGTGAAACCGCCCCCTCCGCCTCGCTGCGCTCGGCGCCTCCCCCGTAAACAGGGGAGGATTCGCAGCGTCGACGACGGCGCCGCTGAATCCTCCCCTGCGAAGCGGGGGAGGGGGACCGCGCGAAGCGTGGTGGAGGGGGCGTCATCGGCAATGTCGAAATCATCACTCCGCCGCCACCAGCGCTGGCTCGATCCGCCGGCTCTCGCGCGCCTGGCGGTCATATTCGGTCTGCCACTCCGACGGTCCGTTGGATGGGCCGACCTGCACCGCGGTGACCTTGTATTCCGGGCAGTTGGTGGCCCAGTCGGAGAAATCCGTGGTGATCACATTGGCCTGCGTCGTCGGGTGGTGGAAGGTCGTATAGACCACGCCCGCCGACACGCGGTCGGTGATCAGCGCGCGCAACGTCGTCTCGCCCGCGCGGCTGGAGACCCGCACCCAATCCTCGTCACGGATGCCGCGGTTTTCGGCGTCGTGCGGATGGATTTCCAGCCGGTCTTCCTGATGCCAGATGACATTGTCGGTGCGCCGCGTCTGCGCGCCCACATTGTATTGCGATAGGGTGCGTCCGGTGGTCAGCAGCAGCGGGAAGCGCGGCCCGGTCTTCTCGTCGGTAGCCACATATTCGGTGCGGATGAACTTGCCCTTGCCGCGCACGAAGCCGTCAATGTGCATGATCGGAGTGCCGAGCGGGGTTTTTTCGTTGCAGGGCCATTGCACGGAGCCTTCCCGGTCGAGCAACTCGTAGGACACGCCGGCGAAGCTCGGCGTCGTCGCCGCCACCTCGTCCATGATCTCGGAGGGATGCGTGTAGTTCCAGGCGATGCCCATCGCCTGCGCGAGGCGCTGCGTCACCTCCCAATCGCCGAGCCCGTTCTTCGGGGCCATCACCTTGCGCACGCGATTGATGCGGCGTTCGGCGTTGGTGAAGGTGCCGTCCTTTTCGAGGAAGGTCGAACCCGGCAGGAAGACATGCGCGTAATTAGCCGTCTCGTTGAGGAAGAGGTCGTGCACGACCACGCATTCCATCGCGGCGAGACCCGCCTGGACGTGATGCGTGTCCGGATCGGACTGCAGAATATCCTCGCCCTGGATGTAGATGCCCTTGAACGTGCCCTCGACGGCGGCATCCAGCATGTTGGGGATGCGCAGGCCGGGCTCATGGTCGAGCTTGATGGCCCAGAGGCTCTCATAGATGTCGCGCGTCGCCTCGCCCGAAATGTGGCGATAGCCCGGCAACTCGTGCGGGAACGACCCCATGTCACAGGCGCCCTGCACATTGTTCTGGCCGCGCAGCGGGTTCACGCCGACACCCTTGCGGCCGATATTGCCGGTCGCCATGGCAAGATTGGCGATCGCCATGACCGTGGTCGAGCCCTGACTGTGTTCGGTCACGCCGAGACCGTAATAGATCGCGCCATTGCCGCCCTTGGCGTAGAGCCTGGCAGCGCCGCGGATTTCCTCCGGGTCGACGCCCGACAGCGCGCCGACGACTTCCGGGCTGTTTTCGGGCAGCGCCACGAACGACGCCCAGTCCTGGAACTCAGCCCAGTCGCAGCGCTCGCGGATGAAGGCTTCGTCGAACAGGCCCTCGGTGACGATGACATGGGCGAGCGAGGTGATGACCGCGACATTGGTGCCGGGCTTCAGGGGAAGGTGATACTGCGCTTCGACATGCGCCGAGCGCACGATGTCGGTGCGGCGCGGATCGAGCACGATCAGCTTGGCGCCCGCCCGCAGCCGCTTCTTCAGGCGCGAAGCGAACACCGGATGCCCGTCGGTCGGGTTGGCGCCGATGATCATCACCACGTCGGTGTGCTCGACCGAGTCGAAATCCTGCGTGCCGGCCGAAGTGCCGTAGGTCTGGCCGAGGCCGTAGCCGGTCGGCGAGTGACAGACGCGGGCGCAGGTGTCGACGTTGTTGTTGAGAAAGCCCTGACGGATCAGTTTCTGGACGAGATAGGTCTCCTCGTTGGTGCAGCGCGAAGAGGTGATGCCGCCGATCGAGGTACGGCCATACTGATACTGGATGCGGCGGAATTCGCTCGCGGTATGGGCAAGCGCCTCCTCCCACGACACTTCGCGCCAGGGGTCGGTGATCTTCTCGCGGATCATCGGATTGAGGATGCGCTCATTGTGCGTCGCATAACCATAAGCGAAGCGGCCCTTGACGCAGCTATGGCCGCGATTGGCCTTGCCGTCCTTCCAAGGCACCATGCGGACCACCTCTTCGCCCTTCATCTCGGCCTTGAACGAGCAGCCGACGCCGCAATAAGCGCAGGTCGTCACCACCGAATGCTCGGGCATGCCCATCTCGAGCACGGCTTTTTCACGCAGTGCGTCGGTCGGGCAGGCCTGCACGCAGGCGCCGCATGAGACGCATTCGGATTCGATGAAGTTTTCCGACATGCCCGCCGCGACGCGGGACTCGAAGCCGCGGCCCGCGATCGTCAGCGCGTAGGTGCCTTGCACCTCCTCGCAGGCGCGCACGCAACGCGAGCAGACGATGCACTGCGCCGGATCGTAAGTGAAATAGGGGTTAGATGTGTCGCGGGCGATATAATCGATGTTGAGCGATCCGTTGCCGGGAGCGACCCCGTCGGGGACAACATGGTTGCGGCCGTCCACGCCATAGCGGTTTTCGGCCAGGCCAACCGATCTGGCGACCTTATCGAACTCGCTGCCGCCGGTGCCGGCCTTCTCGTTCCAGCCTAGCGGATGGTCGGAGACATAAAGCTCCATGACGCCGCGACGGATGGCATTCAGCCTGTCGGTCTGGGTGTGGACCACCATGCCTTCAGCAACCGGCGTGGTGCAGGATGCCGGCGTGCCGCCGCGTCCATCAATCTCGACCAGGCAGATCCGGCAGGAGCCGAAGGAGTCCAACATGTCGGTCGCGCACAGCTTTGGAATCTCGACGCCTGCGTCCATCGAGGCGCGCATGATCGAAGTGCCTTCCGGCACGGTGACGGTCAGGCCGTCGACGATGAGCGTCACCCGCTTCTCCGCCTTGGAAGCGGGCGTGCCGTAGTCGATTTCCTGAATGAGCGATTTGAACTCGGGCATTGCGTTCATGGTCCGCTCCTATTCCGCGGCTTCGGCGATGGGCGATGGGCGAAAGTCTTCCGGAAAATGGTTGAGCGCGCTCATCACCGGATATGGGGTAAAACCCCCGAGAGCGCAAAGCGATCCCAATTTCATGGTGTTGCAGAGATCGGTGACCAGCGCGATCTGCTTTTCCGGTTCGATGTTTCGCGCGAGCCTGTCCAGCGTCTCCACGCCGCGCGTCGAACCGATCCGGCATGGCGTGCATTTGCCGCAACTTTCGATGGCGCAGAACTCCATGGCGAAGCGGGCCTGCTTCAGCATGTCGGCCGTGTCGTCGAACACGACGATGCCGGCATGGCCGATCAGTCCGTCCTTGGCGGCGAACGCTTCGTAGTCGAAAGGCGTATCGAAAAGTTCGCGCGGGAAATAAGCGCCGAGCGGCCCGCCTACCTGGACGGCCTTGACCGGCCGGCCCGAAATCGTGCCGCCACCGATATCGTCGACGATCTGGCCGAGCGTCAAGCCGAACGCCGCCTCGAACAGCCCGCCTTGCTTGATGTTGCCAGCGATCTGGATGGGGATCGTGCCGCGCGAGCGGCCCATGCCAAAATCCTTGTAGAAGGCCGCGCCCCGATCCATGATGATTGGCACGGAAGCCAGCGAAATGACGTTGTTGATCACTGTCGGCTTGCCGAACAGGCCCTTATGGGCCGGCAGCGGAGGCTTGGCCCGCACCTGCCCGCGCTTGCCCTCCAGGCTGTCGAGCAATGCTGTTTCCTCGCCGCAGACATAAGCGCCCGCGCCGGTGCGGATTTCCATGTCGAAGGCATTGGGCGAGCCCAAGACGTTGACGCCGAGCATGCCGGACCGCCGCGCAATTTCGACGGCGCGCGTCATGGTTGCGACGGCGTGCGGATATTCGGAGCGGATGTAGACGAATCCCTTGGTCGCCCCCGTCGCGATGCCGGCGATCGCCATGCCTTCAATGACCACGAAGGGGTCGCCTTCCATGATCATGCGGTCGGCGAAGGTGCCCGAGTCGCCTTCGTCGGCGTTGCAGACGATGTATTTGCGGTCGGCCGTCGTATCGAGCACCGTCTTCCACTTGATGCCGGTCGGGAATCCTGCGCCGCCGCGTCCGCGCAGACCGGACTCGGTCACCTGCCTGACGATATCGGCTGGTGATATCGCCATCGCAGCCTCGAGGCCTCGCAACCCGCCATGCGCGCGATAGTCGTCGAGCGACAGCGGATCGGTGATGCCGCAGCGCGCGAAGGTCAGGCGGGTTTGTTTGGCCAGGAACGGGATCTTTCCCGGATCGCCGAGCGACAGGCGATGCGCGCCGCACGAAGCCAGCCCGGCATCGAACAGCGACGCGACGTCTTTCGCGGTCACCGGCCCGTAAGCGACGCGGCCCGCGCCGGTTTCGACCTCGACCATCGGCTCCAGCCAGTAGA